>CAZQPJ010000233.1:0-4461 GCA_964595105.1 uncultured Bifidobacterium sp. | reverse complement strand
GCGGCCGGCATCAACCACATGGCCTTCTACACCACGTTCGAGCACAACGGCGTCGACCTCACGCCACGCATCGCCGAGTTCGCCGCCTCGGGCGCCGACCCGCGTCGGCCGATGGGCAGCGTCACCATGGCCGACCGGGTGCGCTACGAGATGTTCCGCCGCACCGGCCACTTCGTCACCGAGTCGAGCGAGCACTTCGCCGAGTACACACCTTGGTTCATCAAGCGCGACCGACCCGATCTGATCGAACGGTTCGAGGTGCCGCTCGACGAATACCCGCGGCGATGCGAGGAGCAGATCGCCGGCTGGGAGGCGCTGCGCGACCGGCTGGAGACCGACGATCAGCCCATCAAGGTTCGCCGCAGCCATGAGTACGGCTCAGGCATCATCCACTCCATCGAAACCGGCGCGCCGAGGGTGGTGTACGGCAACGTGCCCAATCACGGTCTCATCGACAACCTTCCCGAGGGCTGCTGCGTCGAAGTGCCCTGCGTGGTCGACCGCAACGGTGTGCAGCCCACCAAGGTGGGGGTACTCCCACCGCATCTGGCCGCCATGATGCAGACCAACATCAACGTGCAGGGCCTCACCGTGGAGGCACTGGTCACCGGACGGCGCGAGCACGTGTACCACGCCGCCATGCTCGACCCGCACACTGCGGCCGAACTCGACCTCGACACGATCTGGCAGATGGTCGACGAACTGCTCGAGGCGCACGGCGACTTCATTCCCGAGGCGCTGCGCCGCTGACAGCCGGGCCCGACAGCCCGCCGCGACGAGTTCAGGGACGAGCCGGGGCGGCGGGGCATGCCACGCCGTGTGCCGTGAGGAACCCCACCACGGCCTCGGTGTGCTTCGCCTCGATGCTCTTCGCGCGCATCACCCGGGTGGAGGCCCACACCACGTCGCCCGCCACCGTGACGTGCACGAAGTTGGCACCCGCTGCATCGTCGGCCTGCATGACGCGCCAGCCGGCCACGGCCTTGGCGCCCTTGCCCACCATCTCGGTGGGTGCGTCGCTCTGAGCGATACCGGGCGCGTGCTCCTTGGCGAGTGCCAGAACCTCCGTCGTCCACGTCTGCAGTTGCTTGTTGTAGTCGGTGATGGCCCGCTTCTTGTCGCGTGCCTGCTGTTCGGTGCGTCGCCGGAGCTCGCGGGTGTCTCGATCCTTCATCGGCGGGCACCATAGCCGCCAGATCGGACATCGTGTGTTTGGCGGAGGTGGACGGGAATCGAACCCGCCGGACGAGGATCGCTCGTCCCGACCGTTTTGAAGACGGCGGAGTCCACCAGGTACCCGGACACCTCCGTGGCACACCGTAGACCAGCCTCGGTATCCTCCCTCCAATGAAGCGTCTCATTGTGCTCGTCGCCCTCATGGGCCTCCTCGCCGCCGCTGCCAAGAAGCTGCAGTCGTCCTGAACCTCACGCTGCTCTGCTCGGCAACAGCGCTCGAGCGCTACGGCTCGGTGTGGCGGTCGGTCGCACCGGGCCTCGAGTTCGTCGTGCTGCCCGACGCCGGTCCCGCCACCGAGGCCGAAGCAGAACACATCGACATCGCGGTGTTCAGCGCCGACCTGTGGCTCGAGGGCCGGGCGGCACCGTTCATGCGAACCCTGCTGGCGGCCCCGCATGCGACGTGGCTGCACATGTTCTCGGCCGGGCTCGACGATCCGGTGTTCGCTCGACTGGCCGAGCGTGGCCTCACCATCACGCATTCGGCCGGCACGTCGGCCACACCCATTGCGCACACCGTGCTGATGAACGTCATCGCCCTGTGCAGGGGCGGACGCCACTGGCAGGTGGCGCAGAGCGAACGCCGTTGGGCGAACGGGCCGACCGAGGACGTCGAGGGTCGTCGAATGGCCATCGTGGGCCTCGGCGCCATCGGCAGTGAGGTGGCCCGCCTCGCACAGCACTTCGGCATCGAGGTCATCGGTCTGCGCCGCACACCCACCGGCGGCGAGACGTGCACCACGTGGTCGATCGACCGACTTCACGACGTGCTGCCCACCATCGACGATCTCGTGCTCACCGCGCCGCTCACCGACGAGACCCGGGGCATCATCGGGGCCGCCGAACTCGCGCTGCTGCCGCAGGGCGCGCACGTGCACAACGTGGGCCGCGGCGAACTCCTCGACGAGGCAGCGCTCATCGACGCGCTGCAGCGCGGTCACCTCGGTGGCGCAGCGCTCGACGTGTTCGCCGTGGAGCCGTTGCCCAGCCACAGTCCGCTGTGGGACATGCCCAATGTCATCGTCACCCCCCACAGCGCCGGCACCACGCCGCTGGCGGCGCAGCGGGCGGCCGAGGTGTTCACTCGCAACCTTCGACACCTCTCACTCGGTGAACCGCTGACGAATGTCGGCTTCGGCTCCACCGTCCCGCCGTTGCGCCGTAAGTGAACACTCGGGAAACCTATTGATGCCGGGTTGACCGGGGGCTATGAATGTCCGCCCGTCCTCCCGACGGAGACCCTGATGCCGTCAACACCCGACCTCGAACTGGAACTCAAACTGCGCGTCCCGCCGGGCGCAGTGCGTGGGGTCGAACAGGCGGTGCGTGGTCGCAACGGTGCCACCCGCACTCACCTCCAGGCCAGTTACGTCGACACGCCCGACCGCCTCCTCGCCGCCGCTGGTGTTGGCTGGCGGATGCGCAAGGAGGGCCGGCGCTGGGTGCAGACCGTGAAGGCCGACCTGCGGGGCGGGCCTGATGGACTCCGCCGGTTCGAACACAACGTGACGGTGTCGTCGCGCACCCGCCCCGCGCCCGATGCGAGGCTTCACCTCGGCACCGAAGCGGGCGACCGACTGGCCGAACTGCTCGCCGGCCTCGACAGCGCGCCGATGGAACGGTTCCACACCGACATCTGGCGACTCAGTCGGCAGGCGCGCGCCGCTGGCGGAACGGTGGAGTTCGCATTCGATCGCGGCACCATCGAGGCCGACGGCCGCCGCACCGACGTGTGCGAGCTCGAGATCGAACTGGTGAAGGGTCGCCCGCACGCCGTCATCGCCACGGCCCGCACATGGGTGCAACGGCACGGATTGTGGATCGACGTCGCCACGAAGGCGCACCGCGGCACCATGCTGGCCGACGACGTCCACGAGAGCCCGTTCGTGAAAGCGCCCACACCCGCGCTGCGAGCCGAGATGTCGATCGACGCGGCGATCCGCGAGATGACCCGCGCCTGCCTCGTGCAGATCATGGGCAACGCCAGCGCAGTGGCAGCGGGCACCGGCGGGCACGAGCACGTCCACCAGGCGCGAATCGGCATCCGCAAGTTGCGCACGGTGTTCTCCACCTTCGGCGCCCACTCCCCGGCGGTCGACGAAGCATGGGGACCCGCGCTCGCCGACGTGTTCACAAGGCTCGGCACCGGACGAGATCGCACGGTGGTGCTCGCCCAGTGGATCGATGCGCTCCGCGAGGCAGGAGCGCCGCCCATCACGCAGCCGTCGTCGGCATCCGATGACCCCGCCGACATCTTCCGCAGCGTCGGGTTCAACCTGCTGCTGCTCGACCTCCTCGACTACGTGCACGGGGCGCCACTCGCCGACGACACGCCCCTGCGCGACATCGTGGGCCGCGAACTCCGAGCGCTCCGCCGCCGCAGCGTCCGCGATCCGCGCTCTTTCCCCAGCCTCGCACCGCTGCAACAGCACGCCGTTCGCAAGCGGCTGAAGCGCCTGCGCTACATCGCCGAACTCACCGCCGCGCTCTACGACCGCAAGAAGGTGGTCCGCTACGTCAAGGCGCTCGCACCCGCACAGGAGGCGCTCGGCGTGATGAACGACCTCACGGTGGCCACCGAGCTCTACCGGGCCGTCGTCCCCGTGGATTCGGCTGCGTGGTTCGCCGTCGGCTGGTTGTCGTCGCGTCGCGACGCTGCCGTGAAGGCATGCGTGAAGCCCCTGCGAGCCGCCGAGGACGCCACTCCGTACTGGCGCAACTGACCGCGTTGGGGCGACGCACCCTCACCGGTATGGTCGCCCGCGACTTCCCCCCGTCGCAGTCTCCCGACAGTGGGGGTTGGTCATGTTCGTCTGTTGGTCGTCGAAGGGCGGCAGTGGCACCACGGTGGTGTCGGCCGCGCTCGCTCTCACCCGTTCCCGTTCACAGCCGGTGGTGCTCGTCGACCTCCGCGGTGACCTCCCCGCCGCTCTGGGTATCTCCGAGCCTGTCGGCCCCGGCGTCGGCGACTGGCTCGCCTCACCCACCGCCGATGCCGCGGCACTGAGCCGGTTGGTGGTCACCGTCACCGACCGGATGTCACTCCTGCCACGCGGATCCGAATCGGCATCCGTCGGCGGCCACCGCTGGCAGCAGTTCGTGGAGGCACTCGCCGCCATCGACGCCCGTGCGGTCATCGACGCCGGCACCGGCCTGCGACCGGGCGAGCTGCTCGGGCCGGGCATCACGTCGGTCCTCGTCATCCGCTCGCGTTATGAGGGCGAG
>CAZQPJ010000232.1:0-4473 GCA_964595105.1 uncultured Bifidobacterium sp. | reverse complement strand
CGCGCTTGGGCGTGTCGTCGCGGGGGTTCACCCAGTTCCCGTCCTCATCGACGTCGTACGCAGTGAACGCGAACTCCATCGTCTGCGGGTCGACCGACACCTCGACCTCGGCGGCAGCACCCTGACGGCGCTTGTACGCCAGCACGAGGGCGTCGGCCAGCACCTGGAGGAGCTGATCGACCGAGATGTTCTCCTCGTTGGCCAACAACGTGATGGCTTCCGACATGTCGAGATTGCTCACGGAGCCTCCTTCTTCTTCTTCGTTGCTGTGGGTTGCTTCGGGGTGGGACCCCACTCGAACACCGTGCGAGCACGGTCGATCTGGTCGAAGGCCACCACGCGCTCGGCGATGCCCCCGTCGGCGGCAGGCACGTCGAGGCGAACGGTGGCGCCACGGTCGTCGGCCGACACCAGGACACCCTGGATGCGGCGGTCCTCGTTCACCGTGTCGCGCAGGCGGATGGCCACGGTCTTGCCGATCTCGCGCTGGAAGTGCGCAGGGGTGCGCAACGAGCGCTCGAGTCCGGGGCTCGTCACCTCGAGCGTGTAGTGGCCCGGCATCGGATCGTGATGGTCGAGATCGCGGGAGATGAGGCGGGTGGCAAGCGCAATCGCCTCGAGGTCGACCCCGCCGGGGCTGCCTGGCGGGGTGTCGATGGTGACACGCAGCACGCCGCCCTTGAACTCGAGGTCGTAGAGATCGAGCTTCAGGTCGGTGACGATGGGCAGCACGAGTTCACGCACGCGCTGCACGACGCTCGATTCGGCCATGATCACCTCCCTTTCAGACAAGAAGGCGTGGGCCGGAAGCCCACGCCTTCGGTTCCGAGAACTTCAAAGACCCGAGCAGCATAGCGGTCGGCCGGTAGTGTTCGCCCTCTGTACGCCGTCCGAACACACCCGAGGTGCCCGCTGTGCTGAGAATGTCGACGCTGTTCCTTCGCACCCTGCGCGAGGACCCCGCCGATGCCGAGGTGGCCAGCCACCGCCTGCTCGTGCGGGCCGGGTACATCCGTCGCGCCGCTCCGGGAGGGTTCTCCTGGCTGCCGCTCGGCTGGAAGGTGTTCCAGAACGTCGAGCGCATCGTGCGCGAGGAAATGGACCGCTCCGGCTTCCAGGAGGTGCACTTCCCTGCCCTGCTGCCGAAGGAGCCCTACGAGGCCACCGGCCGGTGGACCGACTACGGCGACAACCTCTTCCGCCTGAAGGATCGCCGCGGTGCCGACATGCTGCTGGCCCCCACCCACGAGGAGATGTTCACGCTGCTGGTGAAAGACCTCTACAGCAGCTACAAGGACCTCCCGCTGGTGATCTACCAGATCCAGAACAAGTTCCGCGACGAGGCCCGCCCCCGGGCCGGTCTGCTGCGCGGTCGCGAGTTCTGCATGAAGGACAGTTACTCGTTCGACATCGACGACGCCGGCCTCGAGGCCAGCTATCAGGAACACCGCCGTGCCTACCAGCGCACCTTCGAGCGCCTCGGCCTGCCCTATGTCATCGTGTCGGCGATGAGCGGCGCCATGGGTGGCTCCGCCAGCGAGGAGTTCCTCGCCCCGATGGCCATCGGCGAAGACACCTACGTGCGCTGCACGTCGTGCGACTACGCCGCCAACACGGAGGCCGTGCAGGTGGCCCGCCCCAGCGCGGTGGCGTTCGACGGCCTGCCCGCCGCCCGCGTCGTCGACACACCCGACACCCCCACCATCCAGACCCTCGTCGACCTGTTCAACGCCCGCGCCGACCTCGCCCACTCCGAGCGCCAGTGGACCGCCGCCGACACACTGAAGAACCTCGTGGTGAAGCTGAAGCACCCCGACGGCACCACCACGGCGCTCGCCATCGGCGTACCAGGCGACCGGGAGGTCGACATGAAGCGCCTCGAGGCGCAGGTGTCGCCCGCCGAGATCGAGCCCTTCTCCGAGGCCGACTTCGCCGCCAACCCGCACCTCGCCAAGGGCTACATCGGGCCCGGGGCCCTGGGCGAGGGCAAGCCCGCGGGTGTGCGCTACCTCCTCGACCCGCGCATCGTCGACGGAACGGCCTGGATCACCGGCGCCGACGCACCCGGCAAGCACGTGATGAACCTCACGGCGGGTCGTGACTTCGTGGCCGACGGCACCATCGAGGCCGCCGAGGTGCACGGTGGCGACCCGTGCCCGCGCTGCAACAACCCGCTCGAGATCGCCCGCGGCATCGAGATCGGTCACATCTTCCAGCTCGGCCGCAAGTACGCCGAAGCGCTCGGCCTCACCGTGCTCGACGAGAACGGCGCCACACGAGTGGTGACGATGGGCTCCTACGGCATCGGCGTCTCGCGCGCGGTGGCCGCCATCGCCGAGTTGAACTGCGACGAGAAGGGGCTCGTGTGGCCCGCCGAGGTCGCCCCGGCCGACATCCACATCGTCGCCACCGGCAAGCCCACCGACCCGCAGTTGCCCGCCGCCGAGGCGCTGGCCGCCGACCTGGAGGCCGCCGGACTGCGCGTGCTGCTCGACGATCGCACCGGCGTGTCGCCGGGCGTGAAGTTCAACGACGCCGAGCTCGTGGGTGTGCCCACCATCGTGGTGGTCGGCCGCGGCCTCGCCGACGGCGTGGTGGAAGTGAAGGACCGCCGCACCGGTGAGCGCTCCGACGTGGCGCTCACCGACGTGGTGGCCCACCTCGCGCACCGCTGACTCAGGACCTTGGCCCCTGTTGCAGCGGGCGGTGCGGGAGTGGGATGACCGCATGAGACTGCTGCTGATCGAGTCACGACCCGGTACCGGTTCGGCCATCGAGGCCGACCTCATCGCCCAGGGTCACGACGTGTCGAGTTGCAACGACGACCACGGCGGGCCGTGCCGCGGTGTTGCCGACCACCGCGAATGCCCGATGGAAGCCCACCTCGACCTGACCATCGTCGCCCGGTCGGGCACGGCCGAGCGGAGCCTCAACGAGATGGGAGCCGTGTGCGCGGCGCAGCACCGGATTCCCCTCGTGGAGATCGACGTCGACGACCCCACCGGTGAACTGCCGAGCGTCGCGGTGGCGAATGCAGTGGCGACCCGCCGTGTCGAAGCGGGTTACGCCACGGCGATTCGCGTCGAACTCGGCACCGTCCCGGCGATGGTGGACGTGCGGCGCGAACCCAATCGGGTCCACGCCACCATCCAGATTCCCCAGCGTGAGGCAACGCAGGCACGGCTGAGCGCCGTGGCCGACCGGGCGCGGCACGCCGTTCGCGAGCACGACCCCTTCGTGAGTTGCATCGACGTGTCGGTGGTGACCTACCCCGACACCGCCGGCTGAGGCCGGCAGCCAGTTCTCAGCTGAAGCGCACCAGACCCTGGTCGATCACCGTGCGGTCACCGACCGATGTGGTGAACACGGCCTCACCCGCACCCGTCCGCCACATGCGCACGGTGAGCGCATCGCCCGGCATCACGGGCGACGAGAAGCGACCCTCGATGTGGTGGAAGCGCGACACGGCGTTGCCGCACAGCTCCGCCAGCAGGGCCCGACCGCTGAAGCCGTAGGTGCAGAGCCCGTGCAGGATCGGACGGTCGAAGCCGCCGATGGCAGCGAACGACGGGTCGGTGTGCAACGGGTTGCGGTCGCCCGACAGCCGGTACACGAACGCCTGGTCGGGGTTGGTCTGCAGCGTCACCTCGTGATCGGGCGCAGTGTCGGCCGGCGGCTCGTTCTGCGGGCCCGAGGGGCCGCGGTCGCCGCCCCAGCCACCCTCACCGCGGATGAACAGCGACGAACGGGTGTTGAAGAGCGGCTCGCCGGTGGCCAGCTTCACTTCGTTCTCGAGCACCACCACGGCGGCCTTGCCCTTGTCGTACATGGCCACCACGCGGTCTTGGATGGTCGCCTGCGCCTCGACGGGGATGGGCCGGTGCAGCGTGACCGCCTGCGTGCCGTGCACGAGCATCGCGAAGTTGAACGAGCCGATCTTGCCCATCGCGCTCGCACCGGGCGACTGCGTGCCCGAGCCCGCCACCACGGCGAACGTGGGATACACCACCTGCTGCGTGTCTCGCGTGTTCTCGGTGGAGAACTGGAGGTCGGCCTGCCCCGCGCCGATTCCCACGGCGTAGAGCAGCGCGTCCTTCGAGGTCCACGACATGGTGCGAACGTCGCCGACGCTGCCCACCGATTCGGGATTCAATGCCATTTCAACTCACCTTCCCTGCGGCCAGTGACCCGGCTCGCCATCCATGCCGCTGTTGAGGCGGGCCTTCGACAGGAGATCGGCCACCACCGGGCCGAGTTGCGTGGGGTCGTCGAGCGGGGTCGTGCGCGGTCCACGCACCCACCCTTCGGCGATGGCCAGCGTCTGACCGCTCGCCTCGAACACACGGCCACTCACACCGGCCGACTGCTCGCTCGCGAGCCAGGTCACGATGGGGGCGATCCAGCGCGGCGAGCGAGCCTCGCGCTCTTCATCGGTCTCCGGCGCCGGGCCAAGACCCTCGGTCATGCGGGTGA
>CAZQPJ010000231.1:0-4480 GCA_964595105.1 uncultured Bifidobacterium sp. | reverse complement strand
CGGGTTAGCTCAGTGGCAGAGCAACCGCCTTGTAAGCGGTAGGTCGTGGGTTCAACCCCCACACCCGGCTCCGATTCGTCATGCCACCACCACGGTGAATGTCACCGACCGGCCGCCCGACGACGCCGTGTACTCGCCAGCCTCGAGCTGCACATCGACACCACACGAGTCGCCCGCAGCCACGCCACGCACCACCATCACATCGACACCTCCACGGGTGACCGCCACATCGACCGCACCCGGGTTGGCCCGGTCGGCCTCCACGACGAGCCGAACCGTGCCAGCCACCACGCTGCCGAGCGTCACCATCGACATGCTGCCGACACCTCCGGTCGGTACGGCAACGCTGAGGCGCACCACTGGCACACCCGCGGGCGCATCGGCAGCGCACACCGTGGGCGGCAACGCGGTGGGCAACTGCGCACTCGATGACCCGCCGCTGCACGACACGAGCAGCAGCACCACGGGCACCAACAGCCGACGCATGACCGAATGCTACGGAGCCAGCAGCAGCGGGGGCAGCCATTGCTCGAGGCGCTCCCACATGGCGGCGTCGCTCTTCGCCAGCAGGTGCCCGTCACCGGGCAAACGCACCACCTCGCCATGACCCGCGATGGCACACACCATCTCGCTCGCCTCCACCGGGAGGATCTCGTCACGCTCGCCGTGGAACAACAGGAACGGCACACCCCGCAGGCCAGCAGCGAGCTCGCACCCAGCCGATTGGGTGGCGAACGTGGCCACACCCGCCACCATGTCGTGCAGGCCCACGCCCACGCGCACCGCCACGGCGCCGCCGAAGCTGTGCCCCATGAGCACCACCCGTTCGGCGCCGGCACCACCGATTGCAAGTTGCACCGCGGCGGCGACATCGACACAGCACAGGTCGAGATCGTTCGGCTTCCGGTAGCTGACGCGCAACACCGGCACTCCCCTGGCCGCCCACTCCACACCGAGCCGGTGGTACAGCGCGTCACCGGGACCCAACAGCCCACCCATGGCGCCGCCGCACAGCACCAGCGCACCGGGCTGCGGCGGCACGTCCTCGGGCGGCACGTGCCACAGCAGCGACAGCAGGCCGCGCATCGTGTACATCTCCACGTGCTGCAGAGCCGGATCGATCATCACGTCGCTCGACGCCATCACCTGCAACGCATCGAGCGGTGTGGTCGGCGACGCCTCACCCGGAGCCGGTCCTGCGATCGGAGGCTGCTCGTCCATCGTGAGTACCCTAACCACCACCATGACCGAGGCCCTCAGCCCCGAGCGGCAGCAAGAGCTGTACGACCTCGCCGTCCGCATCGGCCGCGCCTGGCGCGAACTCCGCCGCGGCGCCTCCGGCTCCCAACTGCGTGACTGGCTCTACAGCACCGGCGACGAGTCGATCGAACAGGGCCAGATGGACACGCTCGACCTGCTCGCCCAACGCCCGTCGTGGCGCATGAGCGACCTCGCCGACGCGTTGCGCATCGAACCCTCCACGCTCACCCGGTCGGTGCAGCGGCTCGAACGTCTGGGCCTGGCAGCACGCACACCGAGCGTCGACGACGGTCGCGTGGTGGACGTGCAGATCACTCCGGACGGAACAGAGATGCACGCCGTGTTGTCGGCGAAGCGCACCGAGCTGATGACCCACATCCTCAGCTCGTACCGAATGCGCGAACTGCCCGTGCTGGCCGACCTGATGGAGCGGTTCCTCGTGGCAGTCGACAGTTTCGCCGCCGAGCACCGGACCGGCCCGACCGACCAGTCCGACTGACCGGAGCGCGCGACCCCTGCCTTGTAGGGTGCGCGGCCATGGCCGACCGGCAGGAGTTCGCACGCGACGCACTGCAGTTCGCGTCCCAGCTCTACACCGTCGCGCTGCGCATGACCCGCAACAGCGCCGACGCCGAGGACCTGGTGCAGGAGACGTACCTGCGCGCCTATCGCAGCTTCCACACCTTCGCCGAGGGCACCAACCTGCGCGCCTGGCTGTTCCGCATTCTCACCAACACATACATCAACACCTACCGCGCCAAGCAGCGTCGTGTGCAGGAGGCAGACCTCGGCGACATCGACGACCTCTACCTGTATCGACGGATCGCCGACGTCGACGTGGCGGCCCGCAGTGCCGAGGACACGCTGTTCGAACTGTTCACCGACGACGAGGTGAAGGCCGCGCTCGAGGACCTGCCCGAGCAGTTCCGCCTCCCCGTGCTGCTGGCCGACGTCGAGGAGTTCTCGTACAAGGAGATCGCAGAGATCCTCGACATCCCCATCGGCACGGTGATGAGCCGGCTGCATCGGGGAAGAAAACAGATGCAGAAGAGGTTGGCCGACTACGCAACGGAACGAGGACTGTTCCGCAGCACCACCGCACCTGCGGAGGAACCACTGCCATGAGCGACTGCCAACAGACCCTGCGCGAACTGCAGACCTACCTCGACAGCGAACTCACCGACGAGATCCGGCTGTCGGTGAGCACGCATCTGCACGGTTGCAGCGAGTGCCTGCAGGCCTTCGACTTCCACGCCGAACTGCGGCTCGTGATCCAACAGAAGTGCCGCACCGACGAACTGCCGCCCGACCTGGTGGCGCGCATCGAACGCTGCTTCGACGAAGACTTCGACGGCGACGGCCGCATCGGGTGAGCCCCCGGCGGCGTCGCAGGGCCACCACGGAATTGCGGTGGAATCGCCGCGGAATGGCTTTCCAGCGGCCACATCTGGCTACGCTGGCGACATGCTCGGAGTCATCTTCCACTTCTGGTTGGGCCTGCTGCTCGCAATTGTCGGCGGCCTCGCCGTGGTGAGCCTCATCGCCGGCTATGTGAAGCAGGTCGTGTCGCCGCAGTACCCGAGCAAGCGCCACCGCCGCGACGACTGAACCGACGGCGATGTCGGAGCCGACGAGCCCCATCGACTGGGTGCGCGCCGAGCGGGTCGCCATCGCCATCGCTGCACGACACCGCTCACCGGGAACTGTGTGGGCACCCGCGCCCGGCATGGCGGCGACCACCGACATCGAGGACGCCATCGAGGCCGTCACCGGTCTGCGTCCGGCGCACGGCACGGCCCAGGTGCGCTTCGTCGACCGACCCGAATGGATTCGGGCGAACCTGGATTCATTCCGCGTGATGCTTGCGCCATTGCTCGATCGGTGGGCCGACCGAGGCGCCGCCTCCCGTGCCGGTGCTGCGATCGCACGTCAGGTCGCCGGTACCGAACTGGGGGCACTGCTCGGCTGGATGAGCACCCGCGTGCTCGGGCAGTACGACACCCTGCTCGGGCGTCCCCCCGACGACGACGCCGTCTACCTGTTGGCCCCCAACCTTGCCGACATCGAACGGCGTTACGGGTTCGAGCCCGCCGAGTTCCGCACCTGGGTGCTCCTCCACGAACTCACCCACCGCGCCCAGTTCACCGGGGTGCACTGGATGCGTGATCACTTCGCTGGTCTTGTGGCACGCAGCCTCACGTTCGCCGACCCCGACCCGGGCGCCCTCGTCGAAGCGATGCGCGTGGCGCTGCGCAACCGCCGTGAGGCTGCGTCGCACGTGCGCGACGGAGGCGTCCTGGGCTTGCTCGCCAGCCCGGAGCAACGTGCCCTGATGGCGCAGATCGGTGGGTTGATGTCGCTGCTCGAAGGCCACGGTGACATCACCATGACTCGCGCCGCAGGGCCCATGGTGCCGAGCGCTCCGCGATTCGAGCGCATCCTGCGCGAACGGCGCCGCACCGCCAACCCGCTCAGCAAGGCCGTGATGCGCCTCACCGGTGTGGAGGCGAAGCTCAACCAGTACGCCGCGGGCGCGCGGTTCATCGAAATGGTCGAACAGGTGGGTGGGCCGCGAGTGGTCGACCGATGCTGGGAGTCCGCAGCGTCGCTGCCGACGCTCGACGAGGTGCGCGCACCACAGCAGTGGCTGCGGCGAATGGAGCTCACCGGTGTCTGACGGCGCTCTGCCCCTCCACCACCCACTGGTGGCATCACTGCTCGCCCGTTGCACCTTCCCCGTTGCGGGTACACCGGTGACGTGCGCCGTGTCGGGTGGCGCCGACTCGAGCGCGCTGCTGGTGTTGGCCGTCGCATCAGGGTGCGTCGCCACCGCAGTGCACATCGACCACGCTCTGAGGCCCGGGTCGGCCGACGAAGCCCACACCGTGGCATCACTCGCCCGTTCGCTCGGGGCCGAGTTCCGGTCGGTCACCGTGCACGTCGGCGACGGCCCCAACCTCGAAGCACGCGCCCGCGCTGCCCGCTACGCGGCGCTGCCTGCCGACGCGCTCACCGGGCACACCGCCGACGACCAGGCCGAGACCGTGCTGGTGAACCTGCTGCGCGGCGCGGGCGTGACCGGACTGGCCGGCATGCGCGCCGACCACCGCCGCCCACTGCTGGCGCTGCGTCGCGCCGACACCGAGGCCCTCTGCGCCGCCATGGGAGTGCAGGTGGTGCACGACCCCACGAACCTCGACCCGCGCCATCTGCGTAACCG
>CAZQPJ010000230.1:0-4490 GCA_964595105.1 uncultured Bifidobacterium sp. | reverse complement strand
ACGCCCAGAACACGTTCTCGCGCGTCTGGCTGCCGAACAGGAACCGCTCGCTCTCACGCGGCCAGCGAGCGTTGTACTTGAAGCGAACGTCCTGCGCTCGGCGCATGTACAGCCGCCAGTGGAACAGGCCGTACCAGGTGCCCACCAGCGCCGCGTTGCGAACGAGGATGACAGCGATCCAGCCCGGGGCGAAGCCCTTCATCGTGGCCGACGACGGGGTGGCGAGGAAATAGCCGGCGATGGCCACCGCTGCGTAGAGCAGGTTCCACGACAGCAGGTAGTTGCGCACGAACCACGCTGCGATGCGGGCCGGCCTGGTGGGCCAGTCGAACAGTGGGCCGTACGAGGCGCGCCGGTTCGGTGTCCACTCGCCGCGCTGGTTCCGGGCGCCGTAGAGGGTGTCGTCCATTGGTGAATGCGTCAGCGAGTGAGCGCCGCGGCGAAGGCCCGCAGCGTGAAGTCCAGCGCCTGGTCGTCGTGCGCGGCCGACGGCAGCCAGGTGTGGTGGTACTGGATCAAGCGCTCGTCACGAAGCGTGAGCCCCAACTGTTCGGCGCGGGCATCGGACTCGGCGCGGTCCATCGCGTCGAACACCACCCAGAACGCGCTGGGGAAGCCCTCACAAGTGATGCCGATACCGAGATCGGCAGCGGTCCGCTGCAGCTCTCCCCGCAGTCGGTCGCCGTACTCGTTCAGACGGCGGTGCACCGACCCGTCGGCCGTCAACTCCACGGTGGCCAGCACGGCCGCCATCGCCGGCGCGTTGCCGTTGTAGGTGCCCGACAGCCGCACGCGGTCGGCTGCCACGCCATCGAACAACTCGCTCCGCGCTGCCACCGCCGACACGGGCCAACCGGAACCCATCGCCTTGGCGTAGGTGCCGATGTCGGGCGTGACGCCCACCAGCGAGGCCGCCGAACCGGGCTGCAACCGGAAGCCAGTGACCACCTCGTCGAAGATGAGCAGCGCGCCATGACGACGGGTGATGTCTCGCAGATGCTGGAGGTAGCCGGGCCTGGGGAGTTCGCCGCCGAACACACTCACGGGCTCGGTGATGACGGCTGCGATCTGCTCGCCCCACTGCTCGAAGGCTGCCGTCACCGCGTCGACGTCGTTCCACGGCAGCAGCACCGTGTGCTCACCGCTGTTCGGCACCTGCCCGAGCGTGGCCGGTCGCGCCGTTCGCGGCGTGTCGCCGGGTTCGAGCGACACCGAGTCGATCCAGCCGTGGTACAGCCCCTCGAACTGCACGATCAGGTTCCGACCGGTTGCGGCGCGGGCGATGCGCATCGCCTGCTGCACCGCCTCGGTGCCGGTGCTCGTGAAACGGATGTGGTCGGCCCAGGGGATCAGCGACAGCGCCGCCTCGGCAGCCTCCACCTCGATGGGCGTTGCCGACCCCAGGGTGAGGCCACGTGCGGCCACACGGGCGACGGCCTCGTTCACGACCGTCGGTGTGTGGCCCAACACCGCCGGCCCACGGCCGAGCATGTAGTCGACGTAGCGATTGCCATCGGCGTCGAACAACCACGGGCCCTCGCCGTGGGTGAACACCGTGCCGGCTCCCACGAGCCGAGCGTTCGAGTGCACACCGGCGGGCGTCAACCGCCGCGCCCGCTGGTGCAGTTCGGCGTTCGTGACGGTGCCGGTGCTCGGGCTGGTGTCGGCCATGTTCGTGCTCCTGTTCGCGCCGTGAAGTGCCCTCATCTTTGCCGGTGTGGGCCCTCCTGTCAGCCCCACCAGCCCCGATAGGGCGACGCAGGTACGACGATGTGATGGACTGTGCGATCGAACGTTCCGAAGGGGCTCCACCTTGACCGCCACCACCGACCTCCCCCTGCTGACCACCGACCAGATGGCCTCCTTCGTGTCGCGCGGGTTCCTGCGTCTCGACGCCGTGGTGCCCGACGAGATCAACCAGCAGGCACTCGAGGAACTGCCCCGCCTCTTCCTCTCGTGGCTCGACGAGTTCCGCGGCGTGTCGGCTCATCAGTCGGGCGACGACGATGGCGCGGCTCTGCCTCGTTCGGGAACGCCGCTGCACCAGGCCTACACGCCCGACTCTGCGTTCGGCCGAATGGTGCGCGTCCCCACGATCGCAGGTGCCATTGCATCGCTGGTGGGCGCTGGGCCCGTGGTCGACCATCACTTCGTCCACATCAAGATGGCGGGCGATCTGCACGCCCAAGGTCTGCACTGTGACGCCATCATCGACGAGGGCCCTGCGTTCGACATCCAGCTCTTCTGGTTCCCCCACGATGTGGCGCCGAAGGAAGGTGGCACCAGGTTCGTGCCGGGCAGCCATCTGCGCCGGGTGAACATGGATGATGTCGCTCGCTACCACCATCTCGCAGGCGAGCAGTACTTCAGCGGTGTTGCCGGCACCGTGGTGATCTTCCACCAGGGCCTGTGGCACGCCGGTGCACCCAACCACGGCACTCGCGACCGGGTGATGGGCAAGCTGCGTCTGAACCCCACCGTGCCGCAGGTGCGTCTCTGGGACACGAGCGACCTCGCGGCACGCAACCGTGCCGACGACCACATGTTCGCCCGCATGGAGCCCGGCCTGGTGGCCGCGGAACTCCGCCGCAGCGAAGCCTGGTACGAGCCATCGGTGCACCGCCTCGAGACCGTGCAGCGGTCGAAGCTGTGGCGCTATCTCACCGGTGACACCGACTTCGATGTCGACTGGTATCTCACCCGTACCGAGCGGCGCGCAGGGCTGGTGCCGCAGTGAGCGCCCGGCAGCAGGTGCTGATGATGTGGCTGGCCAGCCCCTCGCTCGACGCACGGGTGCTCGGCTGGAGTTTCTTCGACGGCTCCGGTGGCAGCGGGCCGCAGCCCTCGGCCGACCCGCCGTACGCCACCGGCGTCGACGCCCTTCGCGACGGGTGGCGCCTGCTGCAGATGTCGCCACTCATCCCCCCGGTTCCCGGCCACGAACGCGACACGTCATTCCTCAAGCACGAGTTCGTGTTCGAGCGCATCGTCGACGGCGTGGCTGATGCCGGAGGCGTGACCGACACCGGCGTGAAGGGTTTCCGGGCCGACCATTGAGCGCTTTCACCGACGCGTGGCACGCGTGGCGTGAACGACGCGAGTCCACGCTCACCAACCCGCACGGCTTCCTCGCCATCACGAGCATCAACTGGCTCACCGAGGCGCCACAACGGTTTCGAGACGCCCCGGGAGAATGGCGCAGCGATGCGACCGGGGTGCACGTGACATTGGCCGATGGCGAAGGCCTCGTCGTCGACGGTCGGCCGGTGTCCGGCACGCACCACTTCGGTCCGATACCCGAGGGCGACGATGTGAAGGTGGGTTGGGGCGAGGCCGTCATCGAGGTCGCCACACGCGGAGGCAACCACATCGTGCGGCCCCGTCACCCGGGTTCCCAGATTCTCGCTGCCTACCGGGGAACGCCCGCGTATGCGCCCCGGCCGGAGTGGGCGGTGCCCGGTCGTTTCGTTGCAGCCGATGTTCCGCGCACGGTGTTGGGTGGTTCGGTGGTCGACGGGTTGGTGCTCGAGCACACGTCGCCCGGAACGATCGAGTTCGAGGTGGCCGGTGTGCCGCAGTCGCTCGTGGCGTTCAGCGACGGAGACGACCCAGAACTCTCCGTGCTGTTCACCGACCGGACATCGGGGGTCACCACGTACCGCGCCTGCCGCATCCTCACGGTCGGCGTGCCTGCGACCGACGGGTCGCTGGTGGTCGACTTCAACCGATCGTCGAACCTGCCGTGCGCCTACACCCCGATGGCAACGTGCCCTCTTCCTCCCCCGGAGAACCGGCTCACCATCGCAGTGGAGGCCGGCGAGATGCTGCCCCTCTGACACGCAGCGTGCCCGGCGAGGCGCTCGAGCGAGCACCTCCACCGGGCACGGCGCGGGTGGTGACGGAGTGACACCGAGCGAGCGGATGACCCGCTCGAATCAGATGGCGTTCACCTTCGGCATGATCTCGTTCTGCAGACGCTTCAGGTCGTCGATGGTCTTCGACACCGGCACATCGGTGAACGGCGGCCACAGCAGCGGCATGTCCATGCCGGCCTCCTTGTAGCGCTTCAAGTTGTCGGTGATCTGGTCGGCAGTGCCGATGAGAAGGTTGCTGAGCTTGCCGTTCGGCGTCTGGTCGGTGGGTTCATCGGTGATGACGAACCAGATCATGCTGCACATGTCGAAACCGTCGTTCAGCGAGCGATCGCTGCCGAGTTCCTCGAGTTCACGCTGGATCTCGGTCTTCCAGCGGGTGATCTCCTCGGGTGTGTCCTGGATGCCGATCCAGCCCGACAGGCCGTACTTGGCGATGCGGCTGGCCGAGCGCTTCGGGTCCTTGAGCCCGCTGAAGTAGATCGGCGGATGCGGGGTCTGCACGGGCTTGGCGCCGAAGCCGCAGCGGTCGAAGTCGGCGAACTCGCCGTGGTACTCGAACAGGTCGTTCGTCCAGATGCCCTGCATGATCTCGATGGTCTCGCGCACGTGCTTGTG
>CAZQPJ010000229.1:0-4492 GCA_964595105.1 uncultured Bifidobacterium sp. | reverse complement strand
CGACCGCGCCCACGAAGCCCTGCAGCGCGTGCGGCTCGAGGGCACCGCCGACCGAGCGCTCACCGAACTGTCGGGCGGCCAGTTGCAGCGCGCCTACGTCGCCCGGGCGCTCGCACAGGAAGCCTCGGTGGTGCTGCTCGACGAGGCGCTGAGTGGAGTCGACCAACCCACCACGCAAGAACTCATCGACGTGTTCGCGTCGCTCGCCGACGATGGCACCACCGTGCTCGTGGCCACCCACGACCTCGCGCTCGCTCGACGCCGCTTCGGCCGGTGCCTGGCCGTGAACGGAACGCTACGGGCGGACGGGGCACCGGCAGAGGTGCTGTCGATCGACGTGTTGGAAGCAACGTTCGGATCGGGAGGGTCGCGTGCACTGGCTGACTGACCCGTTCCAGAGCGGCTTCATGCAGCGCGCCCTCGTCGCCACGGTGCTGATCGGCGTGGTGGCGCCGGTGGTGGGCACGTGGGTGGTGTTGCGCCGCATGGCCAACCTCGGTGACGCCATGGCGCACGGCACGCTTGCCGGAGTGGGCCTGGCCTATGCGGCCGGCGTGAACGTGGTGCTCGGCGCCCTCGGCTCCGGCATCCTTCTCGCTGCACTACTGCTCGTGTTCTCGAGCAACCGCCGACTCGGCCAGGAGACCGTCATCACGGTGCTCGGCACCGCGTTCTTCGCCCTCGGGGTGGTGGTGATCTCACGGCTCGACACCGGCGTGGAACTCACCCACTTCCTGTTCGGCCGCGTGCTCACCGTGCAGTGGAGCGATATCTGGCTCAACCTCGTCCTCGGCACCCTGGCCGTGGCGACGGTGCTGCTCATGTTCGGCGAGTTGCGACTTGCCACGTTCGACCACGTGCAGGCGGAGCAGGTGGGTGTGCGCGTGGAACTGGTGCAGGCCGTGCTGATCGTGCTCCTCGCCGTGGTGGTGGTGATCAGCCTCCGTGCGGTCGGCACGGTGATGTCGGTGACCATGCTGGTCACACCGGCCGCCACCGCCCGCCTCCTCGCACGCGACCTCCGCCACATGACGATCCTCGGCGTGACGTTCGGTGTCGCCGAAGGCGTCGTCGGACTGTTCGCCAGTTACCACCTTGGCGCTGCCCCCGGAGCCACCATCGGTCTGGTGTCGGTGGCTGCCTTCGCAATGGTGTTCGCCATCACGTTGCCGCGGCGAATGCCGCACCACCACCGACCGCTCGGCTGAGCGAACTCACCCCGGGCACACCGTGTGCAGCACCTCATCGGGCACCCGCCAAGCGGGATCCACGTGCAGGTGGCCACGAGCCATCAGTTGCGACACCAGTTCCACTGTCACCTGCGGCGACGCTGCACCCACCGGTCGGGCCGATGGATCGGGTGCGACGCCCGACGGGCAGCCGATGCTGATGAGCACCGCCGCGGCGCGCACTCCGTCGCGCACGACGCGGTTCGACTCGACGAAGCCTCGCGAGTAGGCGCTGCCGGCCGGCGTCGACACGATGATGCCCATCACCAGCACCGCCAGCGTGGCCCACGTCACCGCCGTCGGGCGTCGCACCCGGTGCGAGACAGCCGCGATGACGCCCACCGCCGCCACAGCCATCGGCACTGCCACGCCGTGCACGTAGCGGTTCGATCCGACGAGCTCGAGGCCCGGCAGGCCGGCCCGGGTGCGCGCCACCGCAGCCGCCGACGCAATGGCGCCGGCAACGCCCGCACACGCCAGGGCTGCATCGGTGCGGCGCCACGCACCCACGCGGCCGAGCCAGAGGGCCGTGAGCCCGCCGGCCAGCAGCACCGTGAGGCCCGCTGCAGCCCGCCCCCCCACCAGCGAGCCCGCACCGTGCAACAGCAGGCTCAGGAACCACCGCAGTTGCAGCGCTCGGCCCGACGGAAAGGTGGGGCCCCCGTCGGCGAACAACAGCCAAGCAGTGACGACCGCAGCCGCCGGGACGAGAACCACGAGATGCCGCCGACCCCACAGGGCCACCACGAGCACCGCCACCATCACCAACCCGATACCACCGGCGCCGCTCTCGGTGACCACCGCCAACAGCGCACCGACACCCACCAGCGCAGTGGCCCGGCGGGTCGGTTCCTCGACGACGACCGAGCGGCAGGCCCACACCGACAGCGCCACCGCCGCCATCGGCGACACCTGCACGGCGAAGACGTGGTCCTGCGCGCCCCGACCGAGATAGGTGACGACGAGTCCGACCACCAGCGCAACCCCCAGCGGCAGGCCCGCCGCCAGGGCGAGCCGTGTGACGGCGACGTGCAGCGCCATCAGCACCACCACGAAGGCACCCACCACCAACCAGTGCTGATCGACGCCGAACCAGTGCACCTGAGCCCGATAGAGCAGGTCCTGGAACAACCAAAGGTGCCCGTTGAACGATGCAACCGCAGCGCCCCACGGCCGCCGGTGCAGGGTCTGCCCCACGAGGGTCCATTCGTCGTAGAAGAGACTCGTGTGCACCAGTCGGTGCAGAGCCCACAGGGCACCACCTGCGAGCGCCAACGCCCATTTCACGAGGCGAACGACGGCGGGCATACGGGGGCAGACCGTACCGCCGTTCGGCCGTTCGCACGGCGCCCCGATTTGGGGCATGATGTGCACGCCAACAGGGGGCTATCGATCCAGGAGGATCCGCAGGTGAAGATTTCCGTCACCGTCAACGGCACCGTGCACGACAGCGACGTCGAGCCGCGCACCTTGCTCGTTCACTACGTCCGTGAGGTTCTCGGCCTCACGGGCACCAACATCGGGTGCGACACCTCGTCGTGCGGCGCCTGCAGCGTGCACCTCAACGGCGAAGCCGTGAAGAGTTGCACCGTGCTGGCCGCACAGGCCGATGGCCAGACCGTCACCACCATCGAGGGCATGGCCGTCGACGGTGAGCTGCACCCGATGCAGAAGGCGTTCATGGAGAACCACGGTTTGCAGTGCGGCTACTGCACACCGGGCATGGTGATGGCCGCCACCAGCCTCCTCAACGAGAACCCCAACCCCACCGAGGAAGAGGTGCGGGTCGGTCTCGAGGGCAACCTCTGCCGCTGCACCGGTTACCACAACATCGTGAAGTCGGTGCTCGCTGCTGCGGCAGCCAAGTAGGGAGGGTTCGTCATGACCGTCACCGAAAATCGTCCGAACACGGTGCTCGGCACCCGGATGCTGCGTCGCGAAGACCCGGCACTGCTCACCGGCGAGGCCAAGTACTGCAACGACCTCAACCTGCCCGGCGCGCTCCACCTCGCGCTGGTGCGCAGCCCCTACGCACACGCTCGCATCAAGAGCGTCGACCTGTCGGCCGCGCTCGCCGCACCGGGTGTGGTGGCGGCGTACAGCGGCGCCGACCTGGCGGGCATGTGGGCCAGCCCGATGCCCAGCGCATGGGCCGTGACGCCCGACATGAAGAACCCCGCGCACTACCCGCTGGCCGTTGGCAAGGCGTGCTACGTGGGCGACGGCGTGGCCTGTGTGCTCGCCACCAGCGAAGCCGCTGCTCGCGATGCCGTGGAACTCGTCGACGTGCAGTACGAGCCGCTGCCCGCAGTGGTCGACCTCGAGGATGCACTCACCGACCGGGTGGTCATCCACGACGAACTCGGCACCAACAAGTCGTACACCTGGGACCTCAAGATCGAGGGCACCGAGGGTCAGGTGGAGCAGGCATTCGCCAACGCCGCCTACACGGTGAACGAGCGCTACATCCAACAACGCCTCATCCCGATGGCCATGGAGCCACGCGCGGTGGCGGCAGTGCCGCAGCCGTTCGGCGGCGACATGACGCTCTACAGCGCCACCCAGATTCCGCACATCCTGAAGGTGATGACCGCGCTCACCCTCGGCATTCCCGAGCACCAGATGCGGGTCGTCGCTCCCAGCGTCGGCGGCGGCTTCGGCAGCAAGCTCGACGTGTACGCAGAAGAGCTCCTGTGCGTGGGCCTCGCCCGCAAGCACAAGGTGCCGGTGCGCTGGAACGAGGAGCGCGGCGAGAACGCCGTCGCCACCATCCAAGGCCGCGGGCAGATCCAGCACGTGGAACTCGCAGCGGATGCCGACGGCAAGCTCACCGCGGTGCGCATCCGCCTGCTGGCCGACATGGGCGGCTACCAGCAGCTCATCACCGCCGGCATCCCGATCCTGGGCGCCTTCCTCTACGCAGGCGTCTACGACCTTCCCGCCGCATACGACTTCAGTTGCACTGGCGTGTACACCACGCTCACGCCCACGGATGCGTACCGCGGCGCCGGCCGACCCGAGGCCACCTACGCCATCGAGCGTGCAATGGACACCCTCGCCGACGTGATGGGCATCGACCCGATGGACCTGCGCAAGCGGAACTTCATCCAGAAGGAGCAGTTCCCCTACACCGCCTTCACCGGGCTCGTCTACGACTCGGGCGACCACCTCGCTGCTGCCGAGAAGGCCGCACAGATGGCCGACTACGCCGGCGTGCGTGCACGCCAGACCACACAGAACGTGCCGGGCTCCACCAAGCGCAT
>CAZQPJ010000228.1:0-4543 GCA_964595105.1 uncultured Bifidobacterium sp. | reverse complement strand
CGCGACGGCGACGAGTACGTGTTCATGGACCTCGAGAGCTACGACCAGATGAACGTGTCGCCCGTTGCGCTCGGCGATGCTGCCGATTACATGGTCGAGAACTCCGTCGCCATCATCGCCTTCTACAACGGCGACATCGTGACGGTCGAAATCCCTGCCTCGGTGGAACTCACCATCACCGAGACGGAGCCGGGCATGCAGGGCGACCGCGTCAGCGGTGCGCGCAAGCCGGCCACCCTCGAGACCGGCAAGGTGGTGCAGGTGCCGCTGTTCATCAACATCGGCGACCGCGTGAAGGTCGACACCCGCTCCGGCGATTACATCACCCGGGTCTGACCCATGGCCCGCCGCGGCAGTCGCCACGCGAAGCCACTCGACGACGAGCGGTCCGATGCGCGTGAACGCGCCCTCATCATGCTCTACGAGGCCGAGACCAAGGCGATCTCCCCGGTCGAGGTGCTCGCGGCCCAGATCGCCACCCCCGATGAACTCACCCGAACGCTCGTGCAGGGCGTCGAGGAGCACCGCGAGCGTCTCGACGAGGCGATCGCTGCGCACTCCAAGGGCTGGAGTCTGTCGCGAATGCCCACCATCGACCGCAACGTGTTGCGCATCGCCGCGTTCGAACTGCTCGGCCGGCCGGACGTGCCAGTGGCCGTGGTGATCGACGAAGCGGTCGAACTCGCGAAGCGGTTCAGCACCGACGATTCGGGTCGGTTCGTGAACGGCGTCCTCTCCGCCCTGGTGCCGGTGCTGCGGGCGGCATGACCCTCACGGTCGTCCAGCGGGTGCGGTCGTGGGCCGGCCGTCGCGTCGACCGACTGGCCTCGACCCACCCCGCAGCGTGGCTGGTGTGCCTTGGCGTGTTCGTGTTCACCGTGCTGTTCGGCAGCCTGGGGGTGCAGAACCACCGCAACTTCGGCACGTGGTCGTACGACATGGGCATCTACGACCAGGGACTGTGGCTCCTGTCTCGTGGCGGACACACCTTCATGTCGGTGCGCGGACTCGACTTCTGGGGCCACCACGTCAACCTCATCGGTCTGGCCTTCGTGCCGTTCTACTGGCTCGGTGCGGGTCCGGAGTTCCTCTCCGTGGTGCAGGCGTTCGCCCTGGCGCTGGGTGCCGTGCCCATCTACCTCATCGCCCGCGACCGTTTCGCCAACGCGTGGATGGGGCTGTGCTTCGCAGTGGTGTACCTCATGTACGCGCCCATCCAGTGGATCAGCTGGGCCATGTTCCATCCCGAGGCCCTGGTCATCACGCCCTTCCTGTTCGCGTGGTGGTTCGCAACCCGCGAGCGCTGGGGCTGGTACTTCGCCATGGTGCTGGTGGCGCTGTCGACCCGTGAAGACGTGGCACTCGCCGTCTTCGTGCTCGGGTTCGTGCTGCTGGTGGTGTTGCGACGCGCTCCCGACTATCGACGCGTGGTGCGCATGGCGGTGGGCACCGTGGTGCTGGGGGCCCTCTGGTACGTCGTCTGCACCAAGGTGATCCTCATCCACTTCAACGACGGCAAGGAACCGTTCTACATCACCTACTTCTACGGCAACTACGGACGCAGCGCGACGGAGATCGTCGGCACGATCCTCCGCCATCCCGACCGGGTGGTCAGCGATGCGGTGCAGCACGACCGGTTGGTGTTCTACAAGCAGCTGTCCTGGCCGTTGGGCTGGACCTACCTCGCGAACCCACTCGGATTGCTGATGGCGGCTCCGCAGATGCTGGCCAGCGTCATCGGACTCAGTCCCTATGCGCGCATGATCCGGTACCAGTACACCTCGGTCATGGTGGCACCGCTGTTCATCGCGTCGATTCAGGGCGCATGGGTGTTCTGGCGTTTCCGCGTTGCCAAGGTGGTGCTGCCGGTGTGGCTGTTGGCGTGTGCATACGTCTCGAACGTGGCGTGGTCGCCCTCACCGCTGTCGACGCCGAACTATGCCGTGTGGAGCACCCCGAACCAGCGGCACGAGTCGTTGCGGAAGGCCTTGGCGCTGGTGCCGGCCGATGCCTCGGTGACCGCCAGTTACCAACTGTTGCCGCACCTCGCCCATCGTCGCGAGGTCTACGACTGGCCCAACCCGTTCTGGGCCGCCGTGTGGGGCAACGACGACTGCGCTCGGCTGCCCGATCCCACCACGGTCGAGTACGTGGTGCTCGATCTCACTCAGGTGGGGGAGAACAACCAGTCGCTCTTCGATGCCATGACAGTGGAAGGTGGACCGTTCGAGACGGTGTTCCGTGACGACACGGTGATCGTGCTCAAGCGGACGGGAACGAGCGAAGCGGTCGACGTGCAACCGCAACGAGATTCTTGCCAACGCCTGGCCGACCAACGAGCCGCTCGAGTCGGCGGCTGATGGGCACGATGACCCGGTCGTAGAGGCCCGACGAGGTGCTGCCCAACGACTGCACGGAGAGCAATCGGTACATCACGAAGTAGGGCACGATGCCGAGCGCGTCCATGTAGTGCACCTCGACCGGCTCGAGTCCTGCGTCGACGATGCTGGCGGTGAGCCGTGACCGCGTGTAGCGCCGGTAGTGCCCCGACTTGAAGTCGAGGCTGCCGTAGAGCGACGGCATCGCGGGAACGAACACTGCCACGGTTCCGCCGGGCACCACCAGCGATGCAGCGGTTCGGAGTTCGGCGACGTCGTCGCGGATGTGCTCGAGCACGCTCACATAGACCACGGAGTCGAACCGGTCGACGGGGCGTTGGACCAGTTCGTGGGACGTGACCTGTTCGACAGCGAGCGACGCGATGTCGCGGGTGCGGCGCTCGAGTTCCGGGTAGACGTTGTCGGCAGGCTCGATGGCGGTCACCTCGTGGCCCGCCGCAGCGAGCTTCGTTGCGATCGCGCCCACTCCGGCCCCGACCTCGAGCACTCGATGCCCGAGGTGGGGCTCCAGCTCCTCGCAGATCCACGACAGGAAGCGGTCGGCCTCGGCGAGGGTTGCCAGCTCCTCGGTGGCGCCGAACATCGACCCTCCCGACGCAGCCTGTGCCCGCAGCCGCGGATTGCGCATCGCCCACTGGGCTTGATCGTGGCGCATGTCGCGGCGGATGCGGTGCACGTGTCGGCGAACCTCCGGCAGCGCCGACGCGAATTCGCGCAGGTCGGCCAGTGTCACCGGTGCCACGCCAGCGGAACGTGGTCGGAAGACGATGGGCACCTCGTCCACCTGGAACCCGTTGGCCTGGATGACGGCCACCATGGCGCTGAAGAAACCGTAGGTGCGATCGGGGAGCGGGTCGCGCAGCAGCAACGAAACCACATCCGGGTGGTACACCCTGAATGCCGTCGTCGAGTCGCTGACGCCTCTTGCCCCGGTGATCGCCTTCACTGCGGCGTTGCCGACGCGCGACAGCGTGGAGCGAATCGGCCCGGTGCCCGGAGAGGACCCTCCGCGGGTCCAACGCGAGCCGATGGTGAGTCCACTACCGCGCGACAGGTGGCCGCGTACGAGGTCGGGGATCTGGCGTGGGTCGTGCTGGCCGTCGGCGTCGAGCGACACCACCACGTCGGCATCATCCGCGAGTGCGGCGCGGAACCCTGCGATGAGCGCCGCCGGCAGGTGTCGATCGGTGGTGTCGATCACGTCGAGGTCGAGATCGAATCGCTTCGCGATCTCCAACGGCTCCAACCCGGGTGAGGAACCACCGAGGAGGGACGCCGTCAGTTCGATGCCCTGGGCCGCGAGGACGCGGCGCGCCTCGTCGAGTTCGGCGAGCACGGGTTCGATCGGGGCGAAACCGTGTTGCGACGCCAGGAGCACGCGCACGAGCACGTGCCGAACGCTACCGGCAAGGGCGTGCGGCAGGGCGGCGTGCTGCTATGGTGCCGTTCCGACCGTGAAACGGGTCCCGTGAGGCCCGTACGGAAGGAGACAAAGGTGAACCTGCTCGTTCCTGCTGCTGCGCCCCCGCGAGGGGGCGTTTTTGTTGCCCGGACTCCTCTGCGTGGTCATGCAAATATCTGTATGATCATGCAGAATCAGACGGGAGACGAAAATGCGTGAGGCAGCACTGGTGCTGGCCGACGGCAGCGTGTTCGAGGGTGAACTCATCGGTGCCGAGCCTGCCGACGGCGTCGCCTCGGGCGAGGTGGTGTTCAACACCGTCCTCTCCGGGTATCAGGAAGTGATCACCGATCCGAGTTACGCCGGTCAGATCATCACCTTCACGTATCCGCACATCGGCAACTACGGCGTGAACGACCACGACTTCGAGTCGGCACGGCCGTTCTGTCGCGGTGTCATCGTGCGCGAGATGGCTCGACGTCACAGCAATCAGCGCGCCGACGATTCCCTCGACGCGATGCTCCGTCGCTTCGGGGTCAGCGGCATCGCCGGTATCGACACCCGTCGCCTCACGAAGTTGCTCCGCGACACGGGCGCGATGTCCGGGGCATTCGGCACCGCTGCCGAGGGCGACCTCCTTGCCCGGGCTCGGGCCGAGGCGGGTACCGACGGGGTCGATCTCGTCGCTCAGGTCACCACTTCTGAGCCGTACACGGTGGGCGAGGGGCCTCGCCGCATCGTG
>CAZQPJ010000227.1:0-4553 GCA_964595105.1 uncultured Bifidobacterium sp. | reverse complement strand
TTGATGACGGCGAGATAGTTCTGGGGAGCGGCGGCCATCAGCGGCACCTCCGTTGTTCGATGGGGAAAGCGAATCGTGTGTGCACGGTCCTACCTGCGTGTTTCACGTGATCGTAGCCACCGCGAGGTGCGGAAATCGGTGATATCGGCTCAACAGCGCACCACGCCGATCTCAGGAGTCGACACATCGAGACCGCAGACCTTGTCGAGACCGCCTCGCACCTGCTGCAGGAGACGGGCGAGCTTGTCGTCGAGACCGCTGTCGTCGCCGAGACGGACATCGATGGCACCGCCGGACGGACCCCGAAGGGTCATCGACATCAGGCCGGTTGCCGAATCGAGTCCGACGTCGACGAGAAGTGCCCGCACTTCGGCTGGAAGAGCGAGCACCAGTCGACCGGCGCTGGCGTAGGGACCGCCCGCATAGTCGCCCCGCACCGTGTCGGGGTGGCGTCCGGTGATGAGTGGGTAGGCCACCGGCTGACCGTCGATGACGTCGAGCACCCGACCCTGCGCGTCGATGACACGGAATCGCTGGTCGCTCCCCTGGAAGGTCGCCACCGGTCGGCGCTCGCGGATGTCGATGAGCACCGTGTGCGGGAAGTCGGTGATCACCGTGACACGCTCGACCCACGGCACCGCCGCGAGCGTGCGCTCGGCGGCCCTCGTGTCGACCAGCAGCACGGGCTCGCCCGTCAGCGATTCGACGACCTTCTCCAACACCTCGGCATCGGTGTAGACCGCGCCCTGCACCCTCACGTCGCTGACGTCGAAGATCGGTGATGCCACCACCGCAATCGCGCCCACCACGAGCAGCACGACGCCGAGGATGATCGATGCCCACACCAGACGGCGACGCCCCTCGGCACGCCGGTTGGCGATGCGCCGAGCACGCATCCGCGGGTCGATGGAAGGGCTCGGACCACCACTGCCCACCGTGGGCGCGGGTTCGGCGACAACCCCGTCGTCGAGGTCGCCGATCACCACGGTCGAACGTTCGTCGCGTCCGTCGTCGAGGTACACCGTGTCGGGTTGGTCATCGTCCTCGATGACGATGGTGCGCTTCGATGCACGAGGCGAGGACCCTCGAGACGCTGCTGCAGGGTCCGCGGATGGTGGCGCCAGCATCGGTTCGGTCGGTGCTGCGTCGGCGACCGGTACGGCATCCACCGGGTCGAGGTCGTCGGGGAACACCTCGTCGTCATCGATGCGGATGACCTCCGGCTCGGGGTCCGGTTCGACGATGCCGAGCAGTCGGTCGATGGAAGGGTCGTCGAAGTCGTACGACACCGGCCGCGCGTCCCCGTCGCCAGCTTCGGAGAAGGCGGCCGACAGTTCGTCGAGCACCGAGTGGGGAACGTGATCGGTGGGCTCGATTCTGGGCTGCGGCTCGTCCGGTTCCGTCACAGCTCGACCCCCTCTCGGACCTCGTTCTCCACGTCGGCGAACCCCACCAGTCGTACCTCACTGCGCAGAAGGAAACCGGTCTTCTCGTGCACGAGTGCGCGCACGTGCTCGATCACCGCCCGCACCTCGTCGGCCGTGGCGCCGGGCCCGGCCTGGATGAAGTTGGCATGCTTCTCGCTCACACTGGCGGCCCCGATGCGGAACCCACGCAGCCCGAGCCCATCGATGAGTTGTGCTGCTGCGAGCTCGCCGGGCTTGGGGTTCACGAACACCGATCCCGCGTTCTGACCACCCGGTTGGTGTTCGCGACGCCAACGGACGATCTCGGCGAGCTCGGCCTCCGATGCCTCCGCGTCACCGTGCGCCAAGCCGACGGTGGCATCGATCACCACTTGATGGTCGGCAAGGTCGGAACCTCGGAAGCGGAGCCCGAGCCGGGATGCCTGCACCCATCCGCTGTGCCCGGTGCGCAGGTCGACCACGGTGGCGCCGGCAAGCGTGGCCTCCATGTCGCTGCCGTGGCCACCAGCGTTCATGCGTACGGCGCCGCCGACCGACCCCGGCACACCGACCGCCCACTCGAACCCGACGAGGCCAGCAGCCGTGCACTTCCGCGCCAGTACGGGCAGCGCCACAATGGCTGCCGCCGTGACCTCGGTGTCGTCGAATTCGACCGTGTCGGGCATCGACGCCAGCGACACCGCAATTCCCGGGAAGCCGGCATCGGCAACCAGCAGGTTCGAGCCTCGACCCACCACCAGCACGGGCAGGCCGGTGAGCCGATGCACTTCTCCGACGAGCTCGAGTTCGGCCAGTGAACGCGGTGAGGCGAACACCGCCGCGGGACCGCCGAGCCGGTAGGTGGTGTACGGAGCGAGCGGCCGATCGGCCACGGCCATCGGACCGAGGCGCTGCAATGCTTCGTGGTGAGCAGCGACGAGACTCACCCCGCTCGCTGCCCGCGATCGAGTTGCAGTTCGTCGCGGCGCTGACGCACCTCGTCGGGCAGCGACGCCACATCACCGCATCCCATCGAGATGCAGACATCACCCGGCGCGAGCGTTCGCGCCAGATAGTCGACGAGTTCGGCGCGGCGTGGCATCCACACCATCCGTGTGCCCGGATGAGCATCGAGAACGGCGTTCACCACCAACTTCCCCGTGACACCGGGGATCGGTGTCGTGCCGGAGGCATAGATGTCGGTGAGCACCACCAGGTCGGCGTCGACGAAGGCGTCGCGGTAGTCGGGCCACATCATTGCCATGCGGTTGAACCTGTTCGGTTGGAAGACAGCCACCACGCGTTGCCAACCGTCGCCACTTCCCTTGGCCGCGGCCAGCACTGCGGCGATCTCGTTGGGGAGATGGGCGTAGTCGTCGACGAGCGTCGCCCCGTGCGAGACCCCACGGACATCGAACCGGCGCGCCACACCCCCGAAACGGCTCAGGGCGTCAGCCGCCACGGCGAACGGCACACCCACCGACACAGCCATGGCGATCGCACCGGTGGCGTTGCGCACGTTGTGCACCCCACGGAGGGGCAACTGCACCAGCCCGAGGGCCGCGCCCTTGTGTTCCACCCAGAAGGTGAAACTGCCGTCACGGGCGTGGAGACCGGTGGCCACGAAGTCGGCCTCGGGCGAGGTGCCGTAGGTGATGACATCGTGATGCGTGGCGAGTGCAGCGCAGTGCGGGTCGTCGATGCAGAGCACCTTCGGTCCCGGCACCTGCCCCAGGTAACGGTCGAAGCCGTCGATGATGGCATCGAAGGTTCCGTAGTGATCGAGATGATCGACCTCGATGTTGGTGAGGATCGTGCCGTGCAGTGGGAGCTCCAGATGGGTGCCGTCGCTCTCGTCGGCTTCCACCACCAACCAGTCGGAACCGGTCCACTGCGCACCCGTGCCCATGTCGGTGACGTCACCACCGATGACGAAACTCGGCCGCATGCCAGCCTCGGCCAGGATGAGCATCAGCATCGACGTGGTGGACGTCTTGCCGTGGGTGCCTGCCACGCCCAGAGCCTTGGCCTGGGCGCAGATGGAGGCGAGCATGCCGGATCGGTGCAGGACCGTGGTGCCCCGTTGACGGGCTTCGTCGAGCTCGATGTTGCGCTGCGGAATGGCAGTCGAGTACGTGACGGCATCACGGTCGTGCACCAGGGCACGTGAGTGACCGACGCTCACACCGACGCCCGCCGCCCGAACTCGATCGAGGACGGCGCGCTCGCGGATGTCGCTGCCCGTGACATCGTGACCCATCTCGGCCAGCACGATGGCTATCGCGCTCATGCCCGGCCCACCAACGCCCACGACGTGGTAGCGCCCGGGCTGCGAGAGGTCGAGCGGAGCGACCGGCGTGCTCATCGGCCGCCCACACGTTCGACGACACCGACCAGAGCACCACTGCGGTGCACCGCGCCCTCCGCGTACGCACACGCCGCCAGTTCGTGCAGGCGATCCGGGTGTGCGTGGAACGACTCGATCTCCGCCAACAGACGATCGACGGTGAGGTCGGACTGTTCGACGAGGACCGCCGCATTCCGGTCGGAGAGCACACGCGCATTGTCGAGTTGGTGGTTCTCCGCCGCACCGGGCCACGGCACCACGATGGCGGGAGCGCCCACGGTGGCGAGTTCGGCAATGGTGCCGGCACCGCCGCGCGTCACCATCAGGTCCGCCGCTGCGTAGAGCATCTGCATCCGATTCTCGTACCCGATCACGCGATACAGAATGCCCGACGAGCCGTCGCGTTCCGGCGCGGCCTCGGCGAGGAACCGGTCACCGACGACGTGGTAGACGGCGAGATCGCTGCGGTCGGCAGCACGCTCGACCGCCTCGGACACCACCCGATTCACCACTGCGGCGCCCTGCGACCCGCACATCACCGCCACGACGAACCGATCGAGCGGGAGACCGAGCGCCTCACGAGCGCCGTTCCGCTGCGCCGCGCGGTCGAGCACTGTCAGCTCCCGCCGCACAGGAGCCCCGGTGAGTTCGGCGTGGGGCAGCGTGGATCCGGGGAACGCCACGGCGCACGCCGCCGCGCGCCGCGCCATCACCCTCGACACCAGCCCTGGGCGACGGTCGTAGGACACGACGACGTAGGGCACACCGAGCCGGCGCGCCGCCCACGTGGCGGGAAAGCT
>CAZQPJ010000226.1:2215-4556 GCA_964595105.1 uncultured Bifidobacterium sp. | reverse complement strand
TGAACAGCATCGGCGCTTCGTCCTTCTCGCCCTCGCCGATCACACCGATGCCGTCCATCGGTACGGTGGCCAGCACGGTGCGCATGGCATCCACCGCAGCGCCGTCGGCACCGTTCTTGTCGCCTCGGCCCACCCACCGAGAGGCGGCGAGTGCGGCGGATTCGGTGACCCGCACGAGCTCCATGGCCAAGTTCCGGTCGGGTTTCTGCGAGGTGGGGCTCATCACCCGCAAAGGTAGTGCTTCGGCCCACCACGGCGACGCAGCGGCGACCGGTGGGGGATAGGGTCACGACGTGAGCGACGACTGGAACCCCAACGACCCCGATGCCACACGGGTCCATTACGACTTGGCAGCGTGGACGTTCGACCAGCAGGCCGACCTCGCGTCGGAGCTCGCCGACGCCGACATCCCCCACACGTGGGAGGGAGCGGAACTGGTGGTGCCCGAAGAGCTCGAGGCGCAGGCCGACGCAGTGATCACCGCGGTCGAACAGCGCCTCGGGATCCGCTACGACGAGTCGGACGGCTTCGACCGGGCAGCCTTGCTCGCTGACGACGGGCCGCTGCCCGATGCGGTGGCGCTCGCCGATGGCGAACCGACCACGGAATACGACCTCGGCGACTGGCCGCCAGGTGATCGTGAGGCGTTGACGCGGGCGCTCACCCGTCAGGGCCATGCGTTCCGTTGGGAGGACGCAGTTGTGCTGGTGCACACCGATGACGAAGCGGCTGTCGAGAGCCTGCTCGATCTCGTGGAGGCGGGTGACGACGTGAGCCTCGAACCGGATGTGAACGACGAGTTCGCCGAGGTCGACCAACTGCCGTTCGAGACGCTCACCACGTTCTTCCTCGCCGGCGATCGTTTGCGCCGCAACCCGCTCGACGCCGACGGGCTCGACCAACTGCTGGCTGCAGTGGAAGTGGCCGATCCCGACCACCCGCCGTTCGGCGTGGAGCCGCGACTGTGGACTCGCACCTGCGAACTCGCCGACGAACTCGCGGGCGCGCTCGTCGACGACGACGTTCCGAACGAGGAAGCCGCCACCGAGGTGGCGAACGAGCTGTACGAGTTGCTGCGCCCCTTCATCTGATGCTGCTGGCGGAACTGCAGATCTGGCACACGCGGCCCGTCACACCCACGCGCCGCATCGCGCTCGGCCATCTGGTGCTGCCCGCCGACCCGGCGCCCGGGCTCGGGGGCGTGCTGATGGCGGCGGTGGTGGCGGCCTACCTGCCCAACGTCGATGACGACCTGTGGCCCGACATCGGACGACTGATCGACCAGATTGCGCGGGGCGAGCGCGTGGTGCAGCCACGCCTCCACCATCGATATCAGGTCGACCGGCACGGCCTGGCGGTGAGCGTGCACCAGTTGGTGGGCGACGCCGACCACGTGGAGTTCGACCTCCACTCCATGGGCCGACCGCTGTCGCAGGTGCTGGGTGCGGTGTACGCGCTCGAACGGTTCAACCCCGACATCCGCCGCAAGGTCGCACCGGTACTGCATCGTGCCATGCGCTGGCGCGGCCCCATCGGCCCGTCGTTCGTGGCCGACATCACCGGTGTCAGCCGCGTCGACCTGGTGGGCATCAGCGACCCACGCGTGTGGGCGCTCGACCTGCTCGGGTTCCCGATGGGCACGGCCAAGGTGACGAAGAAGGACGTGATGGCGCGGTTCCGCACCAAGCTGCGCGAGGCGCACCCCGATCACGGTGGAAGCCAGGCCGATGCGGGCGTGGTGATCGAGCGACTCGGCGAGGCCCGCCGCATCCTGCTCGAGCAACTCACGTGACACAGGTGCTGCTGTTCCCCGGTGCGGGCACCGGCAGCGATCATTCCTCTCTCGTGGCGGTGGAGCACGCGCTCGCCCCGGTGCCCTGCGTGCGGGCGGACTTTCCCTATCGCCGCGCCGGACGGCGCATCCCCGACCGTGCCCCCGTGTTGCTCGAGTCGATCCGTGTCGAGGCCGCACCGTTGCTGGCGCAGGGCCACGGGTTGGTGCTGGGTGGGCGGTCGATGGGTGGCCGGATGTGTTCCCTGGCGGTCGCCGACCCCGACGACCCACTGCCGGCCGTGGCCCTCGTGCTGATCGCATATCCACTGCATCCGCCGAAGCGGCCCGACCGCTTGCGCACGGAACACTTCCCGCACATCGGTGTGCCCTGTCTGTTCGTGTCGGGCACACGCGACGCGTTCGGTTCACCCGACGAACTGCTGGCAGCCACCGCGTCGATACCGGGTCCGGTGACGCATGTCTGGATCGAGGGCAAGGGGCACGACCTGAGGGGCAGTGACCACGCAGTGGCGAGCGCCGTGGCCGACTGGGTGTCAGCCCTCTGAC
>CAZQPJ010000226.1:0-2115 GCA_964595105.1 uncultured Bifidobacterium sp. | reverse complement strand
TGCTCGAGTTCGAGGTGCGCAGTCTCTGGGTAGTGGCGATAGGCCAGCCATGCGGCGACGAGTTGGCCCACACCGGCCACGGCCATCACCGTGCCGAACGACACGCCGTGCGAGCGGGCGACACCCGCCGCGAAGATGCCCGCGCTGCCGGCCAGCAGCGCCACCGTGGTGACCAATCCGTTCGCCCGGCCACGGTTGCCGGTGGGGAACAACTCCGAGCGGTAGACCGCGTAGGCCGGGTAGGCGACGGCGGCGAGGAATCCGCCGAGCAGCGCGCACAGCCACATCAACGGACCACCGGTGAGGAAGGCTCCCACGAGCAACGCCGTGGAGAGTGGGGTGCACACGGCGATCAGCACCCGGCGCCCCACCACGTCGGCAATGCGGCCTCCCACCACGAGGCCGAGCGACGCGGGCGTGCCGGTGAGCAGCACGAACAGGGCCACACCGCCACCGCTGTAGCCGCGCACGTCGTCGAGATAACGATTCTGGAAGTACGAGGCCGGCGCCACGAACAGGTTCGCAGTGAGGGCCACCGCGGCCACCAGCGCCAGCCGACCGCGCTGCAGCGGCGGTGCGATGCGGTGCTGGGCGGCGAACCGGCGTGTTTCGCCGAGGTGGCGCATCAGCACCACCGCCACGGGAATCCACATCAGCGAGAGCAGGTACACGAGGCGCCAACCCTGCGGCCCGAGGTCGGTGAGCTTCAGCGCCGCCACGGCCACGCCGGCCCCCAGGCCGGCCGACAGTGCGAGCACGCTGAGCGCGTAGGCGCGGCTGTTGCGCGGCATCTCCTCGGCGGCGGCCACGCCGGCCAGCAACGACAGGGCGATGCCCATCGGCCGGCCGAGTGTTTGCGATGCGGTGAGCACCCAGAAGTTGGGAGCGATTGCCCCGACCGCGCACACGGTGGGGGCGAGCCAGGCGGTGAGCACGATGGTGCGCCGGCGTCCCAGTCGGTCGGCCACCACCGCGAAGGGCAACGCGAACACCACTCCGAGACGCACCACGGCGCCAGCCACGCCCTGCCCGTGGTCATCGATGCCGAAGTAGTCGGCGGCGAACGTGACCGTCTGGGTGAACAGCGTGTTGGCGAAGGTGGCGGCCATGGCGGCCAGCGCCATCAGCGCCAGCAGGCGTGCCTCGCGTGCGTCGAGTTGGTCGGGTGGTGCCCACCAGTGACTGCCGTCATCCGGGCTGCGCCGATGCCGGAGACCACGGCGAATCGCCCGTGAGAACAGCCAGCCGAAGCCGGGAAGGCTGAGCCGGTAGTCGATGGTCTCGACGACGCTGCCATCGGCAGCGCGGTCGACCGTTCGCACGTAGTCGGTGAACGGGCCGTGGGCCTGCTGGAACGTGCGGCCATCGAGCGTGGCCTCGGTGAGCAGGTCGGTGCGCGGTTCGCCCGCGATGGCCGCCTCGGCCGACCCTGCGGGCCGGTGCAGTGTGAGGGTTCGACGGCGGGCACTCACGGCGGCGAGGCTAGCGGCGGGGCATACTGGTGGCCTGATGGTTGACGACGAACGGATCCTTGTTCGCCCCTCGGGGCCGTTGCAGGGCGAGGTCGTCATCCCCGGGGCCAAGAACTCGGTGCTGAAACTGATGGCCGCCACGCTGCTGGCCGACGGAGAGTTCACCCTCACCAACGTGCCCGACATCGTCGACGTGGGCATCATGGCCGAACTGCTCGCCGCCATCGGTGTGCACAGCGCGCCGTCGGGCCCGGGTGAGTGGAAGCTCACCAACCACGGCGACATCACACCGGTTGCGCCCTACGAACTCGTGGAGCGCATCCGGGCCAGCATCAACGTGCTCGGCCCGCTGCTGGGCCGGTTCGGCAGGGTGTCGCTGTCGCTGCCGGGCGGCGACGACTTCGGCAGTCGACCCATCGACATGCACCTGAAGGGTCTCGAGGCGATGGGCGCCTCGTTCGAGCTTCGCCACGGCGTGGTGGAGGCCGTGGCCGAACGCCTTCACGGCGCGCACATCACGCTCGAGTTCCCCAGCGTGGGCGCCACCGAGAACATCCTCACCGCCGCCGTGCACGCCAAGGGCACCACCGTCATCGACAACGCCGCCCGCGAACCCGAGATCGCCGACCTGTGCCACTTCCTG
>CAZQPJ010000225.1:3160-4578 GCA_964595105.1 uncultured Bifidobacterium sp. | reverse complement strand
CCACTGCGCGCAGCCGATCCTGCGCCGCTTCGGGCTCGAAGCCACGGTGCGGCCCGGCCATGCCTTCCCGCGAGAAGCGGTTCTCGGCGAAGCGGGCGAACGGGTCGAGGAACGGCTCGAAGTGCGGCTTGCCGATGATGGCCGTGCGGTAGCCGGCATCGTGGAGCACTGCCGCCACCGACGGCGCATCCACCGGCAGGGCGACGCCGTTCATCCACACGCCGTGAGTGCTGGGATGCTGCCCGGTGATCATGGTGCTGCGCGACGGCATGCACACCACGCTCTGCGGCTGGGCACGCGTGTAGCGCACGCCCTGTGCGGCGAGGCCGTCGATCACCGGCGTGCGAGCAATGGTGCCACCGTTGCAGCCGATGGCGTCGAAGCGCTGTTGATCGGTGGTGACGAAGAGAATCTTCCGGCCCATCAGTGGGTCTCCTGTTCCATCTGGCGCTTGAGTTCGTCGAGGGCGCCGGCAGTGCCGCCGGCGATGGTGAGCGCCATCGTCCGCGGATCGGCCTCGGTGCTGTACACCACGATGCACTCGTGGGCGTCGAGCGCGATGACGTCGATGGTGCCGCGATGGTGCTTGAAGATCGGTGCGGTGATGCGGTATTGGAACCGCCGCTGTTTCGGGTCGTTCACCAGGATCTCCTCCGGCATCGGCAGGCCAGCACCCAGCACGATCACCCGGTTGGAGCCCTCGACCTGACAGCTGACGATGCCGGGGAACCACGTGTGCAGTGCCCCGGCGTCGCTCACTCGTGCCCATACGTCATCGGCCGGTCGCTGGATGCGGATCTCGTGCCGGATCGATCCCAATGTCATGACAGTGAGCCTGACACAAGTCGACGTGCGTACGCCACCGCGTGCAGCACCGACCCGGTGAACGCGGTGCCGGTCCATGCGATGTCGAACGCCGTGCCGTGGTCGACCGAGGTGCGAACGATGGGGAGCCCCAGCGTGACATTCACTCCGCTCTCGAAGGCGAGCAGCTTCATCGGACCATGTCCCTGGTCGTGGTACATGCACACGATGGCGTCGTAACGACCCCGATGCACCGCTTGGAAGAACACCGTGTCGGCTGGGTGGGGGCCGGTGGCGGCGATGCCCTCCGCCGCGGCCGCCACCACTGCGGGCGCGATGAGATCTGCATCCTCCGTACCGAACAGGCCGTGCTCACCTGCGTGAGGGTTCAGGCCGCACACTGCGATGCGCGGCGCCGGGATGAACCGTCGGAGCGCGTCGTTGGTGAGCCGCACCACGTCGAGCACGCGCTCGGTCGAGACACGGCGGATGGCGTCGGCAAGCGAACAGTGGGTGCTGACGTGCGTGACCGCGATGGAGCCGCTGGGCGTGTCGGCGGTGAGCATCATCGTCACCCGTTCGGCACCGCACAGGTCGGCCACGAACTCGGTGTG
>CAZQPJ010000225.1:0-3060 GCA_964595105.1 uncultured Bifidobacterium sp. | reverse complement strand
ATCGACAGGTCGCCGTACACCACCACATCGTCACCGAGGTCGCCCTGAGCCCAGCGGCGCAGCACGATCTCGGGCCCGACCCCGGAGGGGTCGCCCATCGTGATCGCCAGCCGAGCCGTCATGTCACCCAGTCTCGCCGCTCAGCATCCGCACCAGCGCGTCCTCGTCGCCGAAGGCGCCTGCCTTGGTGACCACAACCGGCCCGGCCCCTTCCAGGTCGAGGCTCCACGGCATCCCCGGAGCAGCGAACCCTCCCACCTGTCGCGACGCGGAACCCAGCACGGCGGCCGCGGTGTCGCCACCCACGAGCACCACGAGGTCGGCATCCCCCACACGGCTGCGAGCCCGCTCGGCCACCTCGTGCGCCACGCCCGGGTGCAGCGGACCATCGGTGGCGGAGCCCACCACCACCTCCACGTCGGGCAGCACCTCCCGGACGCGTGCCACCTGCGCCAGCGCAATCGGTGAGGCGCTGGCGCACACCAGCACGCGGAGGTGCCGGGTGGTGGGCATCACCGCCTGTGGGCCGTCGTCCCAGCGAGCCCTGAACGCCGCGCCGATGGGACCGGCTGGGCCCACCAGCACCACGTCGTGTCGAGCCAGCACCCGGGCGACCTGCTCGAGCGCGTCGGTCGAGCCGACATCGACCACTGCGCTGCCACCCTCGCCGGTCAGCCAGCGATCGAGGTCGCCGGCTCCGGTCAGACCGACCGCCTCCGGCAGCGGCGACGACGCCGACGCCAGCGGCTCGCCGTGCACGTACACGATGCCGTCGATGCATGTGCGTCCCATCGCCGGCCACGCCGGCACCACCACCACTCGGCCGGACAAGGCCCGAACTTCGGCCGCCCAGTTGCCACGCAGGGTGGAGTCGATCTTGTGCGCCCGCCACCGACTGCCGGGAACACTCACCACCGCCGCGGCGGCCTCGGCCGGGGTCATCGTGCGAGTACCGAGGTCGACCACGGCCGCTCCATCACCGACGACACCCACATCGACGCGCACCGGATGCCCGGCTCGCGCCAGCAGTGCCGCCACCTCGAAGGCACCCGTGCGGTCGTCGGCCGTCACCAGCCAGTCACGCATCGTCACGTCGCCGCACCGCCGGAGATGAGTCGGGTCATCGCCGGGCAGCGTACCCTCGCGGTCATGAGCGGTCCCTCGGCACTTCCCTCGCGGGCACGCGTCGTCATCATCGGCGGCGGCGTCATCGGCACCTCCATCGCCTACCACCTCGGCCACATGGGATGGACCGACACCGTGCTCGTCGAGCGCGACCAACTCACCTCCGGCACCACGTGGCACGCCGCCGGCTTGATGGTGACGTTCGGGAGCACCAGCGAGACCAGCACCGAACTGCGGAAGTACACGCGCGACCTCTACACCAGGCTCGAGGCCGAGACCGGTCTCGCCACGGGCTTCAAGCCGGTGGGCTTCATCGAACTCGCCGCCGACGAGGGCCGACTCGAGGAGTACCGCCGCGTCGCCGCGTTCAACCGGCACTGCGGCGTCGACGTGCAGGAACTGTCGCCTCGTGAGGTCGCCGACATGTTCCCACTGGCGCGCACCGACGACCTGTTGGCCGGTTTCCACGTGGCCGGCGACGGTCGGGTGAACCCGGTCGACGCCACCATGAGCATGGCCAAGGGCGCCCGCATGCAGGGCGTCACCGTGGCGCAGGGCGTGACGGTGCACGACGTGGTGGTGCGCAACGGCGCGGTGGCCGCAGTGGTGACCGATCACGGCACCATCGAGTGCGACTACGTGGTGAACGCCGCCGGCATGTGGGCGCGGCAACTCGGGGCGAAGTCGGGCGTCAGCATCCCGCTGCAGGCGGCCGAGCACTACTACCTCATCACGGAGGAGATGGAGGGCCTCGACCCTTCGTGGCCCGTCATCGAGGACCCGGGCAACTACGGCTACTACCGCGAAGAGGTGGGCGGCCTCATGGTGGGTCTCTTCGAGCCCGTGTGCGCGCCCTGGAACATCGGGGGCATCCCGCACGACAGTTCCTTCACCACCATCCAGCCCGACTGGGATCGCATGGGACCGTACGTCGAGGCTGCAATGAGCCGAGTGCCGAGGAGCTTCGACACCGGCATCCGCACGTTCTTCTGTGGTCCGGAGAGCTTCACACCCGACCTACGACCCATCGTGGGCGAGGCCCCCGAGGTGCGCAACTACTTCATTGCCGCTGGCCTCAACAGCATCGGCATCCTCACGGGTGGTGGCCTCGGCCGACTGGTCGCGCACTGGATCGTGAACGGCCAGCCCGACATGGATGTGACAGGGATGGACCCGGCCCGCCTGCACCCGTACCAGGCCAACCCGGAGTACCGGCGCACGCGCACCGTCGAGTCGCTGGGCATGGTGTACCAGTGCCACTACCCGAACAAGAGCATGAAGACGGCGCGCGACGCCAAGCGCTCGCCCATTCACGGTCGGCTCGAGCAACAGGGTGCGTACTTCAAGGACGTCAGCGGCTGGGAGGGGGCCGACTGGTTCTCTGGTCCCGGCACCACACCCGACCCCGGCGGGCTCACCTGGGGCCGACCCGCGTTCTGGCCCCACTGGGAGGCCGAGCACCGAGCCTGCCGCGAGGGGGTGATCGTGATGGACATGAGCTTCATGTCGAAGTTCCGCGTGCAGGGCCGCGACGCCGGCACCGTACTCGACCACATGTCGGCCAACTCGGTGAACGGCGCGGTCGGCACCATCACCTACACGCAATGGCTCGCCGACGACGGACGACTGCGCGCCGACCTCACCGTCACCAAACTGGCCGACGACGAGTTCTTCGTGGTGGCCACCGACACGGCACACCGACGCGTCGAGACCCAACTCCGACGCGCGGCCGCAGGGTCGCACGCCTTCGCCACCGACGTCACCGGGGCGTTCGCCCAGATCAACGTGCAGGGCCCGCGGTCGCGGGAGTTGCTGCAACGTCTCACCACGGCCGACCTGTCGAACGAGGCATTCCCCTTCCGCTCGGCCCGCACCATCGACATCGGATTCGCCCGTGTGCTGTGCGTGCGCATCACCTACCTCGGCGAGCTCGGC
>CAZQPJ010000224.1:0-4583 GCA_964595105.1 uncultured Bifidobacterium sp. | reverse complement strand
GCACCCAGTCGGTGTCGAGGTGCGGACGGCCGAAGCGACGGATGTCGACGACCCAGAGGTCGTAGGGCGGCACACCGTCGTGCACCCACTCGGCCAGCGCCTGCCCAGCGCCACCTCCGGCGGCGATGCCGAACGCGTTGAAGCCGGCGCCGACGAAGAAGTTCCGCAGTTCGGGCGCCTCGCCGAGGATGAAGTTGCCGTCGGGAGTGAAGCTCTCGGGACCGTTGATGAGCTGGCGGATACCGGTGCCGGCCAGAGCGGGCACGCGCCCGATGGCCAGCTCCATCGTGGGAGCGAAGTGGTCCCAGTTGCTGGCGAGCAGCTGGAACTGGAAGGGACGCGGAATTCCCTTCGTGGCCCACGGAATCGGGTTGGGCTCGTAGCCACCCATCACGAGACCGCCGACCTCCTCCTTGTAGTAGGTCAGTCGATCGGGGTCGCGCAGCGTGGGAAGGTTGCGCGGCACCTCGGGGCTGAATGGCTCGGTGATGACGTACTGGTGCTCCACGGGCACAAGGGGCACGTTCACGCCCACCGTGGCGGCCAGCGCCCGGGTCCATTGCCCGCCGCACAGCACCACTTTCTCGCACTCGATGCGGCCGCGGTTGGTGACCACGGCCTTCACGACGCCGTCCTCCACCTCGATGCGTTCGACCTCGGTCTCCTCGCAGAGGGTGGCGCCGTGGAGGCGAGCACCCTTGGCGAGCGCCATCGTGATGTCGCTCGGGTTCGCCTGACCGTCGGTGGGGAGGAACGCGGCGCCCACCACGTCGTCGACCTCCATGATCGGCCACAGGTCCTGCGCCTCCTTGGGCGACAGCAGGTGCATCTCGAGCCCGAAACTCTTCGCGGTGGTGGCCTGTCGCTGCACCTCGGTCCAGCGTTCCTCGTTGCACGCCAGACGGAGTCCGCCGTTCATCTTCCATCCCGTTGCCTGGCCGGTCTCGGCCTCGAGCGTGCGGTAGAGCTCCACCGAGTTGCCGAGCAGTTGGGTGATGTTGGCGCTGGTGCGGAGCTGCCCCACCAGGCCCGCCGCGTGGAAGGTGCTGCCCGACGTGAGCATGTGCTTCTCGACCAGCACCGTGTCGGTGAGGCCCAGTTTGGCGAGGTGGTAGGCGGTGGAGCAGCCGACGATGCCGCCGCCGATCACGACGACCTTTGCCGACGAAGGGAGTTCGTTCACACATTCGATCTTCGCGCGCGTAGGGTCGCTGCCGTGCCCCATTCGCTCGGCCCCGCCGCACTCACCGTGGAGCAGATCGCCGAATATGCCCGCGCGCCGTTCCCGCTCGACTTCGCCCCAGGAGTGGCCGAGGCGGTGACCGACGCCGCCCGACGGGCCGCCGAGATCTCTCGAGACGCCACCGCCTATGGCCGCACCACGGGAGTCGGTGCCAATCGTGACGTGGAGGCCGATGACGCCGACGGGGAACATGGCCTGCGTCTGGTGCGGTCCCACGCCACCGGGGCAGGCGCCGTGCTCGACGACGAAACGGGTCGAGCGGCCATGTTGGTTCGCCTCCACCAGCTCTCGCAACCGGGGTCCGGCATTCCGTTCGAGGTGCTCGACGCCCTGCGCAGGGCTGCCAACGACGGCCGTGTTGCTCCCCTCCGGCAGTGGGGCGGCATCGGCACCGGCGACATCGTGTCGCTCGCCGAGATGGCGCTCTGTCTCCTGGGCGAGCGCCCGTGGGCCGACGGCACGGAGGCGCAGTACCTGCAGACGATCGACGCGGCCGGTGCGCTCGCCTTCATGAGCTCGAGTGCGCCCACCATCGGTGTGGCGGCGCTGGCAGCGGCGGAGTTCCAATGCATCGTGCAGGCCTCGTTGGTGGTGGCATCGATGTCGGCCGCAGCCCTCCGCTGCAACGCACAGCAGTGGTCGCACGTCGCTGAAGACACTCGTCCGTCGGCGGGCGTGTCGTTCGCTGCGGCGGGGATGCGTCGAGTGCTCACAGACACTGCCACGCCAGCGGCGCGCACCCAGGACCCTCTGTCGTTCCGCACCATTCCCTTCGTTGCCGGGCCGCTGTGGGAGTCCGTGCAGGAGCTGACCGCCGAGACGGGCGTGGCCGCCAATGCCAGGGCCGAGAACCCTCGGTTCGCCGACGCCGGCGTGTTCCACCACGGCGCGTTCCAGCTCACGTCGTTGGCGCTCCGGCTCGACACGGTGCGTCTGGCTCTCCACCAGTGGGTGTCGACCTCGCTCGCCCGGCTCGTGAAGTTGCACGACCCTGCGTATACGGGGTCGACGCGATTCCTCGCGCACGGCCCTCGGGGGAGCTCGGGCCTCATGGTGCTCGAGTACACGGCGGCCTCGGCGCTCGACGCAGTTCGTGGGATGGCCGCCCCGGTCACCCTCGGCTCCACGAGCATCTCCATCGGTAACGAGGACACGGCTTCGTTCGCGTCGCGAGGCGCGGCGGTGTCGAGAGACGCGCTTCGTGCCGCCGGCGTGGTGGTGGGTTGCGAGTTGCTGTCGGCCGTACGCCTGCTGCGAACCTTCGACCGGTCGACGCTCGGTCCTCGCCTGCGTGCGCTGCTCGACGTGTGCGCCGGGCTGCCCTCCGACGATGGCGACCGACCGCTGGTCGACGACGTGGCCATGGCGCCCGGCCTTCTCGGCATGCTCGCCGAGATGCTGTGACAGCCGGTCGCGCCGCGTGAAGGGGCTCGAGCCGATGGTTGCACTGTCTATGATCCGGCAGGCACGGTCGGGCGAAGGGGGCGATGGCGCGTGGAGTCGATGATCTCGGTTCGTGACCTGTGGAAGGTGTACGGGCCCCGTGCCGAACGCATCGTCGGGTCCGCGGAGGCCGACCTGCCTCGCGCTCAGTTGGAGGCCGAGCACGGCAACGTGGTGGCGATGCGTGAGGTGAGCCTCGACGTCGCTCCGGGCGAGGTGTTCGTGGTGATGGGTCTGTCGGGTTCCGGCAAGAGCACCCTCATCCGCTGCATCACCCGACTCATCGAACCCACTGCCGGCAGCGTGGTGATCGAAGGGGTCGACGTCACGAATGCCGACGACGACGCGCTGCTGCAGATTCGTCGTCACAAGGTGAGCATGGTGTTCCAACACTTCGGCCTGCTGCCGCACCGCACCCTCCTCGACAACGTCGCCTTCGGGCTCGAGCTCCGTGGCGTCGACCGGGCCGAGCGTCGCGCCATTGCCGGTGAGACCCTTGCATTGGTGGGTCTCCCGGGCATGGGCGAGTACAAGCCTCACCAGCTCAGCGGCGGACAGCAGCAGCGTGTGGGCCTGGCGAGGGCGCTGGCGACGAACCCCGACATCATGCTCTTCGACGAACCGTTCTCGGCGCTCGATCCGTTGATCCGCCGAGAGATGCAGGACGAGATCGTGCGCCTCCGTGGCGAGTTGCGGAAGACGATGATGTTCATCACGCACGACCTGCACGAGGCGTTGCGGCTCGGCGATCGCATCGCCATCATGCGCGATGGCCGATTCGTGCAGGTGGGCACCCCGGCCGACGTGGTGCTCAATCCGGCCGACGACTACGTGGCCAACTTCGTGCGCGATGTGCCGCGATCGCACGTGGTGCCGGTCAGCGCCGTGATGTCGCCGCCGGCCGAGGGCTCGTGGGCGGGCGAGGTCGACCACACGACGAAGGTGCGTGACGTGGTGGGCCTGGTGGCGCACAGCGACCTGCCGGTGAGGGTGATGCGCGACGGCAGGGCTGTGGGCAGTGTCGACCGCGTGGCCGTGCTCTCGGTGATCGCGGGCGAGGACCTGTGATGGCGGCGTCGGTCGAGGCGCTGCCCACTGGCCCGTCCGACGCGGTGGTGCGGGCGGTGCGGCGACATCGCCGACTCGGACTCGGTGTGTTCGCCGGACTGGCCGCTGCTGCAGTGGTGCTGGGTGGCGAGGTGCCCGGCTGGCTCGACCTCAATGTCCAGAAGTGGGCGCAGGACCGCTACGCGTGGGCCATCCTGAATCGGCAGAGTTCACCGATCTTCACTTGGTTCTTCACGCCGCTCAGCGACTTCCTCACCTGGACGGTCGAGCAATCGGTGAACCTGCTCGACCTGCTGCGGTGGCCGGGAGTGGTGGCTCTGGCCGCCGCCATCGGCTGGCGCACCGGTGGTCGTACCGCTGCGATCGGAGGTGGTCTCGCGATGCTCGGCGTGGGCATCATCAGCAACTGGGAGCACGCCATGATCACCCTCGCGATCATGCTCGTGGCAGTGGTGATCTCGCTGGTGCTCGGCGTGCCGCTCGGTATCCTCGCCGCACGCTCCGACCGGTTCGAGCGGGTGCTGCGGGTGGTGCTCGACACTGCGCAGGTGCTGCCGATCTTCGTCTACTTCAGTCCGGTACAGGTGGGCTTCGGCATCGGCTATGCCCCGGCCGTCGTGGTGACGGTGATCTATGCGCTGCCGCCCGCCGTTCGCCTCACCAACCTCGGTCTGCGCAACGTGCCGGTGGTGGCGAACGAGGTCGGCCAGTCGTTCGGAGCCACCTCGTGGCAGCAGTTGGCGAAGGTGCAACTTCCCATTGCGAGGAAGGCAATCCTGCTCGGTCTCAACCAGGTGATCATGATGGCCTTCGCCATCGTGGTGCTCGC
>CAZQPJ010000223.1:0-4586 GCA_964595105.1 uncultured Bifidobacterium sp. | reverse complement strand
CGTGGGCTGCCATGGCGGCCGACACCACGGCGCGCTCGGGCGCGGGATGCGGCGGTGCCGGGTGGCTGGGCTGGTGCGGTGTGAGCCACGGCTGCGGTTCGAGCGCCGACGAACCTCCGGCCTTGAACCAGTCGAACACCACACGGGTCCACGCCGCCTCGTAGAAGTCCTCCTCGCACGACCACATCCGGCCGCCCGCATGGGTGAGCAGCGTGAGGTTGGGGAAGCAGTACTCGGTGGTGGCTGGGTCGATGCCCGGGGGAGTGGGCAGGTGGTTCCAGATCCAGAACGCCACCTTGTCGCCTTCCACGATGTACCACTCGGGCGAGAAGGTCATGCCCGCCACCGACTCGGTGGACGTGCGCAGGTAGTGCTCGATACCGCTCGGTCCTTCGAACACGCCCATGCAGTGCTCGATGTAGAGGGCGTCGTCGGTGAACAGCTTCGACCACGCCGCCCAGTCGCGCCCACGGGCGCCGAGATCGAGGAACGTCTCGAACGCAGCGCGTACTTCGGCAGAGGAAGCGGGAGTGCTCATCGGCACACCGTCGCCCCGTCGACCAGCATCGACTCTCCGTTCACGAAACTCGCCCTGTCGCTGCCCAACCACACCACGGCCTGGGCGATCTCGTCGGCGGTGCCCATGCTGCGTCGGCCGATGCCCCGGGTGACCATCTTCTCGATGTCGGCGTTGCCGCCGATGAAGCCTTCGATCATCGGGGTGCGCGTGGTGCCCGGCAGCACGGCGTTCACCCTGATGCCGCGGGCGGCGTACTCCTGCGCAGCGCACTTGGTGAGGCCGAGCACGCCGTGCTTGGCAGCGGTGTAGTGGGGGAGGCCCGGTGCGGCCACCACGCCGGCACCCGACGACGTGTTGATGATGGAGCCCGAACCCTGGGCGGCCATGAGCCGCAGTTCGATCTGCATGCACACGAACACACTCGTGAGGTTGGTGGCGATCATGGCGTTCCATGCGTCGAGCGACAGGTCGGTGAAGGCGAACGGCGGGCTGGTCATGCCCGCGTTGTTGTGGGCGATGTCGATGCGGCCGTGCGCTGCCACCGCCTCGTCGACCGCGCGCTGGACCTGTTCCTCGACGGTGACGTCGACTCCGTGGGCCGTGGCCGTGCCACCTGCCGCGACGATGGCTGCGGCCACTCGATGCGCTGCCGCGAGGTCACGGTCGAGCACGGCCACAGCGGCTCCCTCCGCGGCGAACAACACCGCCGTTGCCTCGCCGATGCCGCTGCCGGCGCCCGTGACCAGTGCGACCTTGCCCTCGACCAACCCCATGTGCGCACGGTATCTGATGCGCCGTCAGAACATGAACAGCAGGTACGGTGCGGCCGTGAGCGCGGAGCCGACGGTGCCGAACGCGGTGGTCATCAGGCCGCCGTTCCACTCGGCGGCCCACCCGTTCCACACGCTCACCGATGCCGAGTGGGAACAGGCGTGGGAGGTGCCGCTCCGGCACACCATCACCGCGCTCGGCGAGGCCCATGCGGCCGGCGCCAGTCGGGTGGTGGTGCTGTTGCCCACCACCGCCATGTCGGGCGGTTCGCAGTACGCACACGTGGCGGCGGCGGCAGAGGCGATTCGCGTGCTGGTGAAGTCGACGGCGCGGCAGTGGGGTGCCGAGGGCATCACGGTGAACGCGGTCGCGCTGGCACCCACCGAGTTCGGCGTCGACCCCGAAGTGGCGGGCCCGACGTCGATCGCACCGCCCGCGTTGGGCAGTGCCAGTGCCGATGCACTGGTGGCGTTCCTGTGCAGCGAGGCAGCGGGCGACATCACCGGCCAGACACTGGTGGTCGACGGCGGGGTGTGGATGTGAGCGGGCGTCTTGCCGGCCGCACGGCCATCGTCACCGGTGCCGGTCAGGGCGTGGGTGAGGGCATCGCCCGGCGCCTGGCTGCCGAGGGTGCTCACGTGGTGGTGGCAGCCCGTCGTGCCGACACCGGCGAACCAGTTGCCGCGTCCATCCGCGCCGCTGGCGGCTCGGCCGTGTGCGTCGTCACCGACGTCGCCAGCCGCGACAGCGTGGAGTCGTGCGTGGCCGCCACGGTGAGCCGCTTCGGTGCTCTGCACGTGATGGTGCACAACGCGTTCGGCGGTGCCGCGGCGAACCGCATGGAGGTCACCGACCTCGACCGGCAATGGCGCATGATGTCGCGCACCGGTGCGTGGGGTTCACTGTTCTGCGCCCAGGCTGCCTTCCCGCACCTGGTGGCAGCAGGCAGTGCAGGTCGGCTCATCATGGTCACGTCTCCTGCAGGCATCGAGGGCAGTGCCAACCTGCCGCTCTACGCAGCGGTGAAGGCGGCGCAGCGGGCCATGGCCAAGAGCCTGGCCCGAGAGTGGGGCGAGCACGGCATCACCGTGAACTGCCTCGCGCCGGTGGCGGGCAGTCCGTCGCTGCTGCGCATGTTCGACCGCAACCCTGCCCTGCGCGACGCGTTGGAGGCGCGCACACCGCTGCGGCGCGTGGGCGACATCACGAATGACATCGGCTCGGTGGCGCTGTTCCTGGCGTCCGATGACGCGGCCTTCGTGACCGGTCAGACAGTGGTGTGCGACGGCGGCTCGTTCCTGGGCTTGTGACGGGCATGTGATGCGTCTGTGAGACTGACCACATGATTCGCCTCATCACGTTGCTGAAGCGGAAGCCCGGCACCACCCACGACGAGTTCCTGCGGCACTGGTTCGAGGTGCACGGGCCGCTCATCCGCAACAGCACGGCGGCTCGCTACGTGGCCCGCTACGAGCAGCACCCCACGGCATGGCCGCCGACCGGCAGTGGAATGCCCGAACCCGAGTGGGATGGCGTCACCATCCAGGAGTTCGAGTCGGTGGAGGCGTTCTGGCGGCACACCGCCGAGCCCGATTTCCCCGACATGCAGGCCGACATCGCCCGCTTCCTCGACACCTCGGCGCTGCAGTGGACGCTCACCGAGGTACCCACGCTGGTGATCGGCGAGCCGTGAACCCGGTGGTGCTGGTGGGCGGCGATGCGGTGGCCGCAGGGTGGGTGCCGGCGTTGCGCACGCTGGCCACCGAGCGCCGCGTCGGCTTCCTCAACACGTTCGCGGCGAAAGGTCTGTTCGAGTGGAACGACCCGGCGCACCTCGGCACCATCGGCCTGCAGGAACTCGACCTCGGGCTCGCGGGCGTTGCCGGCGCCGACGTGTTGTTGGTGGGAGTGCCCGAGCACGAGATACCCCGCGAGTGGCTGCGCGAGGTGGGGGCCCGGTGGAGGGAAGCGGACCCCGATGAACTTGCCGCCGTGTTGTCGCCGAACGTCGTGCCCACGCCACGCCCCCCGCTGTACGCCGAACTCGCCGCCGTGTGCGGCCCGATGTACTCGATCGACACGCTGCCGCTGAACCCGGCCCGCGCTGCGGCCGACCTGGCCGGCTGGCTGCCGGTCGACGGTGCGGTTCAGGCGTGGCCCGACACCGCTGGGTTCTGGCTGGCGCGCACGTTCCCCACCCGCGTGCTGGGGAGCATGCGGGTGGCCCCACGCGGTGTCGACCGACCTGCCACCGTGTACGTGGTGGCTGAGCACGAACCCCAGAGCCTGCCCACCGGTGCGGTGGTGGAGCACTGGACGGCCACGGGCCCGCACCTGTCACCGCAGCAGCGGCTGGCGAGGTTGGAGGAGGCTGTCGACAGCGGCGCGGGCGCAGTGCTGGAACTCGGTGTCGACCTCGCTGCGGTGCGCGTGTTGCAGGCGGTGGCGGGTGCGCCTCGCTGGCCGCGACCCTCGACGCCCACATTCTGACGCCGCGTCAGATTCCGCTAGGGTCGCCGCATGATTCCCGACATCGAACTCGGCACGCTGTTGTTCACGATGGTCGAGCCCCACAAGGGCCACGAGGTGGAGTACAACCGCTGGTACGAGCACGACCACTTCTACTCGGGCTGCATGGTGGGTGCCGACACGTTCGCCGGTGACCGTTTCGTTGCCACCCGTCGCCTCAAGGACCTGCGCTACCCGGCCTCGTCGCCCATGACACCCGACCCGCAGGTGGGTTCGTACCTCGCCATCTACTGGGTGCTGAAGGGTCATCACGACGAATGGAACCGCTGGAGTGTCGACAACGTGCTGCAGCTGCACAAGCAGGGTCGAATGTTCGCCCACCGAGACCACATCCACACCGTGCTCTACGAGCACCAGTGGTCGGAGCAGAGCGCGGCACACAGCACGTCCATCGAACTCGCCCTCGACCGCAACTACGCGGGATTGGTGGTGAACGTCGGTGAACTCGCCGATGGTGCCACGTTCGACGACCTGCGCGAATGGACCCAGCAGTGGGCTGCCGGTGCGTTCGGCACCGAGTGGGGGCCCGACCTCATCGGTGCGTCGCGTCCGCTGCCGTTGCTCGACGATGCGCCCGCCGACGTGCCCCGCGTGGCCAACGCCGACCGGCGTTTCGTGCAACTCCACTTCCTCGACCACGACCCCGCTGTCGGCTGGGCCGAGGGCTATGCGAAGTGGGGTGCCCAGCTGGAGGCCAGCGGCATCGCCACACACCTCTGGACCGCGCCGTTCCAGCAGACCTTGTTCGACACCGACGCCTTCACCG
>CAZQPJ010000222.1:0-4588 GCA_964595105.1 uncultured Bifidobacterium sp. | reverse complement strand
CGACCCGTCGTCGAACGCGTCGCTGCGCACCGTCATCCAGAAGGCGAAGGCCGCACAGATGACCAACGACGCCATCGACCGTGCGGTGAAGCGCGGTGCCGGGCTCAACGACGGCGGCAACTACGAGTCGATCACCTACGAGGGGTACGCGCCCGGCGGTGTGGCGATGCTCGTCGACGTGCTCACCGACAACCGCAACCGTTCGAGCGCCGATGTGCGCTCGACGTTCTCGAAGCTCGGTGGGTCGCTGGCAGAGCCCGGCGCCGTCGGTTGGCAGTTCAGTCGGCGTGGGGTGCTGATCGTGAACGGTGGCGACGAGGATTCGGTGATGATGGCGGCACTCGATGCCGGTGCCGACGACGTGTCGGCCGACGGCGATGGCGCCTGGCGCATCACCTGTGATCCCTCGGTGGTGTACGACGTCCGTGAGGCGTTGCAGGCGGGCGGTCTCGACGTCGTGTCGGCCGAGAGCACCATGGTGTCGAGCGTCTCCATCGAGGTCACCGATGCCGACGATGCGCGCAAGATCCTGCGCATCATCGACACGCTCGAGGAACTCGACGACGTGCAGGATGTGTACAGCAACTTCGACATCAGCGACGCATTGATGGACGAGGTGAGTCAGTGAGCCTCAAGGTGGGCGACACCGCTCCCGATTTCACCCTGCCGTCGAACACCGGCGCCCGGGTGAGCCTCTCCGAGTTCCGTGGACGACCCGTCGTGGTGGTGTTCTACCCGGGCGACGACACTGCGGTCTGCACCAAGCAGCTCAACAGCTACAACGACGAGCTCGCTCAGTTCGATGCGCTCGATGCGCAGGTGATCGGCATCTCGGCGCAGGACGTGGCGAGCAAGGAGAAGTTCGCCGGCAAGTACGGCTTCCGCTTTCCACTGCTGGCCGACACCGACAAGAAGGTTGCAGCCGCGTACGGCATCCTCGGGCCGGTGGGCTTCCCGCGCCGCAGTGTCTTCATCGTCGACGCGGCTGGCGTCGTTCGGTACGCGCACCGGGCCATCGCCGGGCTCACCTTCCGTCCTGTCGACGAACTCGTGAGCGTGCTCGCCGGGCTCTGACTCAGCCCTTCAGCACGTTGCTCTGGCACGGACCGCCATTGCACACGTCGTTCACCTGACCCGTCAGCAGGAACGTGAGCGCCTGGGTGAGCACCAGCGTCTCGCGTGAGCCTGCGCCGTGTGGGTCTTGTCCGTACTCGGGTTCGGTGGGTGGCAGGTTCACCGTGGGCGGGGCCGGGTTGCCGAAGTCCCAGATCACGAGGGCGCCGTTCGTGGGTGCGGCATGGTCGAGCGCCTCGATGCCCCACTGTGGGTCGACGTCGGCGCTCCGGCCCGGAGCCAGCGCCGGTTCGTGGACGGTGGCGCCGATGGTGCGTGCCAGCATCTCGGTGCTCACGTTGGCCACCTGGTGGTCGCCGAAGGCCTGCACCATCAGCACCTTCTTGGCCTCGAAACCCGGATACGGGTTGGCGGTGACGTGCTGGGCATATCCGTCGTTCTCGCCGCGGTCCCACAGCATCTGAATGAGTTGCAATGCGAGCACTCGATCGACCGGGTCGGTGTAGGCCGTGTCGAAGATGGCCTGGAACTGGGGCCAGTCGCTGCTCCGAGTGAGCAGCAGGCCGTAGTCGATGCCCGGCACGCCGAGCACCACGTTGCTCCACTCGTTGCTGATGGCACTGAATGCGCCGCCGAGGATGCCGCCCTGGCTGTTGCCGACGAACACGGTGCGGTCGTTGGCCACCAGCGGCGTGCCGTCGGCGGTCTGGAAGGCGGGTGACGACGCGAACCCCTTGGGGCTGTTGAGGAGGCGCCCGAGGAACTGCTGATTGAGGATCCCCTGCACCATCCGGTCCGCCTGCTCCGGGAAGTGCGACAGGTCGCCGAGGATGGTGGCGAGGTTGGGGAGGTCGGACGTGCTCATGCCGATCTCGTCGGTGCCGCAGACCCCCGCGAGGCCCATGTCGGCGGCGAACGACAGGCCATCGACCTGGCCGCGGTCGCCGAGGAGTCCGTGGCCGAAGATGATGGTGGGCATGTTGCCGGTGAGCGGCAACAGGCAGCGGAACGGAGCGACATGGGTGGGCTGCTGCGCGTTGAGAGTCGGCAGGCCTGCCTCGTCGAGCAGCAGCGTGCTGCCCGGGGCACCGTCGCCCGTGAGGAAGTTCGGAACCTCGTAGGTGCCGTTGATGGTGCGTGAGCCGCCGTTGTCGGTCTGGCCGGTCACGGTGAACACCGGAGCCGCATCGCCGAGTTGCCGGTACGCGATGTCGTGCATAGTGCGGGCCCGGAGGCTGAGGCTGTCGGTGCTCGCGACGGTGAAATCCCACGCCAGATACAGGGTGTCGCGGGCCACGCCCTCGCCGTCGAGGGCAGCGAGAATGGCCGAGAAGTCGCCAACTCGCTCCGGTGGCTCCGGGGTGCCGTCGAGGGCAGCGACGAACGCAGGGGAGGGGCCGATGGTGTTCCCGTCGGCATCGCGCATGTTGCGCAGACCGACCACGATGTGGTGGCCCTCACCGAAGGCGATGGCGGGCCGGATCATCAGTACCCGGTCGTCCGCGGGTGCCTGTGCATCGAGTTCGGCCCAGTACGGCACACGCTCGCCCGTGGTGGTGTCGAGCAGCACGATGGGAGCGTCGGACTCGAGCGACGAGCCGATGTCGGTGCTCGGCGCGATGGCGCTCTTCTCCACGTCGAGGCCCGGCACGAACGCGAGCACTGCCGAACCGGGCGAGAAGCCGTCGGCGCGGTTCTGGTCGGTCACATCGATGGGCGTTCCGCCGACGTTCTTCGGCGTTGCGTCGGCCGGGATCGCCACGCGGCGACCCGTCGGCGTGGTGTCGTCGGGCACGGTGAACGCATCGTTCGGCCAGGGGAGCAGACAGGCCCGCTCGTCGAGGGGGTCGCAGGCCAGTGCCTCGGTTCGTGGCGCGGCCGTGGTGGTGGTGTCGGCGATCGAGATCGAGGCGCCGCCGCTGTCGGGAGGAGCCGAGGTGGTGGAGCCCGACGACCCTGAGCACGCCGGTACCACGAGGGCGGCGATGACGAACGACGACAGGCACGGCACGAGCAGACGGCGCATGCGGCATACCGTGCCACATCGCCGAGCAGTCCACCGACATGCGCCGTTCGCGGACTACACTCGTACGCGTGTTCGCTTCCGACGGAACCGTGGTGCTCGGCATCGATCCCGGTCTGACGCGGTGTGGCTACGCCGTCCTGAAGGCCGTGGGTGCATCGGTGCAGCCACTGGCGTTGGGTGTCATCCGTACGCCTCCCACGGCCGAACTTCCGCACCGACTCGCCGAACTGCAGCGTGAACTCGTGGCGCTGCTGCGCGAGTTCCAGCCCCACGGTGTGGCCGTGGAGCAAGTGTTCTTCCAGACCAACGTCCGCACGGCAATGAGCGTCGGTCAGGCGAGTGGTCTCGCACTTGCCGAGGCGGCAGCAGCGGGTTGCGACGTGATGCAGTTCACGCCCAATCAGGTGAAGGACTCGGTCGCGGGTTGGGGCGGCGCCGACAAGGCGCAGGTGCAGAAGATGGTGCAGGCGCGTCTCGGCCTGTCGGCTCCGCCGAAGCCGGCCGACGCTGCCGACGCAGCAGCCCTCGCACTCTGCTATCTCGCCGCGGCGCCGATGCGTCGCAGGTTGCAGGCGGCGCGTCGATGATCGGCTCGTTGCGCGGCACGGTGCTCGAACGCACCGACGAGGCCACTGCGCTGGTGGAGGTCGGTGGGGTCGGATATCTGGTGTCGGTCACGCCGCGCACCCTCGCCGAACTCGAGCCCGGCTCGCCGTGCTTCCTCTACGTGCACCACCACATCCGCGAAGACGCGCAGACGCTGTTCGGGTTCCTGCATCGCGACGAGCGCACCACCTTCCAGGTGCTCATCGCCACCCACGGCATCGGTCCGGCCTTGGCGCTGGCGATCCTCGGCACCCATTCGCCGTCGGTGCTGGTCGACATCGTCGCCACCTCCGACCTGAACGCGCTCACGCTGGTGCCGGGTGTGGGCAAGAAGACCGCCGAACGCCTGCTGGTGGAGTTGCGCAACCGCCTGTCGCTCCCGATGCTCGACCCGGTACCCGCGGGTTCAGGGAGCACAGGGGGCGGCAGTACTGCCGTGGGCGACGTGCGTGAGGCACTGGTCGGCCTCGGGTACGCGCAGGAGGAGATCCGCGAGGCGCTGCGCGAGCTGTCGTCGACGGCCGATGCGCCCACGCTGCTCCGCGACGCCTTGAAACTGCTGGGAGCCAAACGTGCGTGACGAGTTCCTCGACCCTGCTCCGGTGACACCGCACGAGGAGGCCGATGAGGTGGGCCTGCGTCCACGTCGGCTCGACGAGTTCGTCGGTCAACGTGAACTGAAGGAGCATCTCGGCATCGTGCTCGAGGCCGCCAAGATGCGTGGTCAGGCTGCCGACCACCTGTTGTTGGCAGGCCCACCGGGGCTCGGCAAGACCAGCATGGCCGGCATCGTGGCGGCCGAGATGGGCGTGCACCTGCTGGTCACATCCGGTCCGGCGCTCGAGCGCGCCGGCGACCTCGCCGCCATCCTCACCAAGCTCG
>CAZQPJ010000221.1:0-4590 GCA_964595105.1 uncultured Bifidobacterium sp. | reverse complement strand
GAACTGGGTCATCAGCTTCTCGCTGACGTCGCCCATGCTGCCGCGGCCGAACTGGGCGACCTTGCCGGTGATGCGCAGGTCGGTCGACACCACGCACTTGGTGACCTCCGGCGACACGGCCTCGAGCTGCGCGGTGATGAGTGCATCGGCGTTGCCCTTGCCGCCCGTGTCGCGCCCCTCGCCCTTCAGCACTGCCTTGTGGGCGGCATCATCGCGCTCGACGAAACTGGCCTGCCCCTTGAAGGCGGTGGCGATGGGGCCCAACTTCACCTTCACCACACCGCGGAACACGTCGCCCTCGATCTCCTGCAACTGCGCGCCGGGAAGGCACGGGGCGATTCGCTCGACGTCGGTGAGCACGGCCCAGGTGTGGTCGATCGACCGATTCACCGTGAACTCGTTCAGCAGCTTTTCCATCGTTCGAGGTCCTCCGGTGTGTCGATGTCGGCGCTAGAGCCTAGGCATGGTACGCGGCAGACCCACTCGGGGTGCAGGCGGATGAGCGATCTCCCGCCCTCGTCGCCCTCGTGGGGGAGCAGTGGCCACACGTCGTGCCGCCAGCGGATGGGGTGTGGGCCGATGGTGCCCTCGTACTCGGCCACGGCGATGCGACAGTCGAGCGGCGCGTCACGAACGGCGCTCCATGACTGCTCTGTGACGAACGGCTGGTCGGCCAACCCCACGGTGATGGCGTCGGCACCGTGGGCCGCGGCGTAATCGACGGCGACGCGCAGCGAACCGGCCTGGCCCTCGTACCAGCGGTCGTTGTGGCGCTCGTCGACCTCTGCGGGGAGGTGCAGCGTGGCTGCTCCGGTGACCACCACGACGTGATCGAAACCGGCGCTGAGCAGGTGTTCGAGGGCGTGCTCCCACACCGGTCGCCCCCGGAGCGGCATCAGCAGCTTGTGGGTGGGGCCGCCGAAACGCGAGCCACGACCGGCTGCGAGCAGGGCGGCGACGGACGGCATGGGAGCACTCTAGGTGGTGGGTGGAGCGGCCGGATCGGGCAGTTCCAGCGTGTGTCGAAATGATGACGAAAAGTTTGCGATCCGGTTGATTGTTGCGATTCGATGACGGTAACTTGTCGGGGCTGCCCACCGGAAGGACGTCATCCCAATGACGCTTCGACGCACACTTCACATCGTCAGTCTGGCCACCGCCCTCACCGTGGGCGCCGTGTCGCTCGCCACGCCGGCCCATGCAGATGTTCGTGTCGCGGGGCGTGCAGAAGTCCGTGCGGTGATGCTCGCCCCGGTCGATGCTCTGGGCAACGACCTCCTTGCAGGCTCCGCTGCCGAGGCACTCGATGCCTGGGAAGTGTTCATCGGTACCAACGATGCGAAGGCGCTTGCGCTGTTCGACCACGTTCGCGACGGTGTCGCCACCCTCGTCGCCGAGCGCATCGGTGAGGATGGCACGGGCATGGCTGCAGCGTGGGACAACGCTGATTACCCGCACCAGCTCGCGCTGCTGACCGCGCTCACGCAGCTGGGCACCCCCTACCGGGGCTACAAGCGCATTCCCGGCGTCGGCTTCGACTGCTCGGGGCTCACCTCGTGGGCGTGGGGCCAGGTCGGTGTCAGCATTCCGCGCACGAGCCGCCTGCAAATCCGCAGCGCGTCGGCGGTGACCCGTGACACCGCCCAGCCCGGCGACCTCGTGTACTACCCGGGCCACGTGATGATGTACCTCGGCGTCGGCGACGCCATCGTGCACGCTCCGAACACCGGACGCACCGTCACGCTCGGCCATGTGGCCAAGCACCGTGTGAAGTGGGCTCGCTTCGGCGACCCCACCAACGATTGACCTAGTGGATCGGCCCCGCACTGTCACGCAGTGACGGTGTGATGCGCCCGGTACGGCGGGCGATGATCTCGGCACAGATGCTGACGGCGGTCTCCTCGGGCGTCCGCGCACCGAGGTCGAGGCCGATGGGTGACATCAGCCGCTCGAGGTCGGCGGGGTCGGTGACGCCCACCTCGGCGAGGCGTTCCATCCGCTTGGCGTGAGTCGTGCGGCTCCCCATCACGCCGATGTAACCGGCTCGAGTGGCGAGGGCGCCCTGCACCGCCGGCACGTCGAACTTCGGGTCGTGGGTGAGGATGCACACGGCGTCACGTCGGCTCAGGGCGTGACCACGCGAAGCGAACAGCGGGCCGGGCCAACTCACGACCACTTCGTCGGCCATCGGGAACCGGCGGCGGGTGGCGAAGATCTCGCGGGCGTCGCACACGGTGACCCGATAACCGAGCACCTTGGCCACCTTGGCGAGTGCGGCGGTGAAGTCGACCGCCCCGAAGATCCACATTTGCGGTGGTGGCGCCCAGCTCTCGATGAAGGCACTCACCATCGGGGTGTCGACCAGGTCTTCCGGGGTGGTCTGACCCTCAGGCCCGTAGTGCCGCACACCGCTCCGCCCGGCTTCGAGTTCGGCGAGCGCGTCGCGGGCGGCAATGCGGTCGAGTTCGGCATTGCCCAGTGAACCGAGAGGCTCCTGCCCCGGCTGCACCAGCAACTTGCCACCCACGCCCGGGCCGTCGATGACGGTGACCAACGCAACGGGCTGCTGGTCGCGTAGGGCGGCGCGGAGGGTGTCGTAGAGCGTCATGGTCACCAGTCGAGCGGCTCGATGAACAGTCGGATGATGCCGCCGCAGGTGAGACCCACGGCGAACGCCTCGTCGTCGCTGTAGCCGAAGGTGACGATGCGACTCGGTGCTTCACCGGCGAGGATCGCCAACGCCTCCTGCACCACGGCGCTCTCCACGCAGCCGCCGCTGACGCTGCCGGCCACCTCACCGGATTCGTTCACGGCCATGGCCGCACCCGGTTCGCGTGGCCCTGAGCCCTCGATGTCGATCACTCGTGCCACGGCCACGCGGGCACCGGCAGCGCGCCACCGATCGATGTCGTCGAGCAACTCCTTCATCGACTGCCTCCTCTCGGCGAGTTCATGGCGATCACGGCGGCCAGTTCATGCATGGCGGCCAGGCTGTGGCCCTCCACGAAGTGGTCGACATACGGTAGGGCCGCGGCCATCCCGCGTGCCAACGGTGCGTAGCCGGGTGTCACCTTCAGCGGGTTCACCCAGATGACGTGGTAGGCGATGCGCTGCAGTCGCTGCATCTCGGAGCCGAGTACTGCAGGGTCGCCGCGATCCCAGCCGTCGCTGAGCACCACCACGATGCTGCCGCGAGCCATGCCGCGCACGCCCCACTGGTCGTTGAACGATCGCAGGCATTCGCCGAGCCTCGTCCCGCCGCTCCAGTCGAGCACCCGGTTGCTGGCAGCCGTGAGGGCCTTGTCGGGGTCGCGACTGTTGAGTTCACGGGTGACGCGAGTGAGGCGGGTGCCGATGGCGAACGCCTCGACGCGCTGCCGGCCCGAGACGGCGGCGTGCACGAAACGGAGCATGGCGCGGGCATAGGGCTCCATCGACCCGCTGACGTCGAGGATGATCACCAACCTGCGCAGTCGTTCACCGGGGGTGCGCCACACGCGGGTCATCGGTTCGCCGCCGGTGCGCAGCGCTGCCCGCACGGTGGCCTGAATGTCGGGTCGCCGGCCGCGCGGCGAGCGGTGCTGGCGGAACGAACGCCGTGGTGGCCCGGCGAACCGGAGTGCCGACATCAGTTCTTGTGCGGTGTGGAGCTCCTCGTCGGAGTAACTGGCGAAGTCCTTGTGGCGCAGCACCTCCATCGCCGAGAAGCGAAGTGTGATCTGCGGGTCGTCCGACGGATCGGCCTGGCCGGGGTCGTCGTTGCCCTCGTCGCCCTCGTCGTCGACGGCCAGGGTGATGTGGAGCGGCGGCTCCGGGTCGTCGGGTTCGAGACCTCGCGACGACAACCAGAACACCTCGAACGATCGGTCGTACAGCGGGATGTCCTCCGGGTTGCGCACCAGCGTGGCGCGGCCGGCCCAGTACACCTGCTCGCGCTGGTCGAGCCGCATCCGGCCGAGCGCATCGACGAACGTCAGCACGCTGCCGAGCGGAACTCGCAGGCCTGCGCCGCGCAGCACCCGGCCGAATGCCACCGCCATCCGCTCGGCGGGCGTGTGCTCGGCGACCGGAGTGTTCAAGTGCCCGACACGCCTCGTTCGAAGGCCTGCTTCACCAGGTCGGCGATGCCGTGCGCCTTGGTGCGGTCCTGGTCTTCGCGGTACTTCAGCACCGTGCCCAGCGTGGCGGCGACGGAGCGCTCGTCGAGTTCGGTGATGCCCATGGCAGCGAGCGCCTGAGCCCAGTCGATGGTCTCTGCCACGCCCGGCGGCGTGTAGAGGTTGAGACCGCGGAGAGCCTCGACGGCGCCGGCCACCTGTCGGGCAAGACGGTCGAGCGCCTGCGGCACGCGCATGCGCACGATGCGCACCTCGCGTTCGAAGTCGGGGTGCTCCACCCAGTGGTACAGACAGCGCCGCTTCAGGGCGTCGTGGACGTCGCGGGTGCGGTTCGAGGTGAGCACCACGAGCGGCGGCCGTGAGGCTGCGAATCGTCCGAGTTCGGGCACCGTGATGGCGTACTCGGAGAGCACCTCGAGCAGGTAGGCCTCGAACTCGTCGTCGGCGCGATCGACCTCGTCGATCAACAGCA
>CAZQPJ010000220.1:0-4598 GCA_964595105.1 uncultured Bifidobacterium sp. | reverse complement strand
ATCGCCAAGCGCTTCCAGACCGACCCGGTGCGCATCAACGTCACCCGCGGCGACACGAAGGCCAGCGCCGGCAAGGTGCGCCAGATCGCCTACGTCGTGCAGCGCAACCACAAGCCGGCAGCCCTCGGTCGGGTGCTCGACATCGAGGCACCGGGCGGCGCGCTCGTGTTCTGCCGCACCCGCACCGAGGTCGACGAACTCACCGAGACGATGAATGCCCGCGGCTACCGGGCCGAGGCGCTGCACGGCGGTATGGACCAAGCCCAGCGCGACCGCGTGATGGGTCGCCTGCGCGACGGCACCGCCGACCTGCTGGTGGCCACCGACGTGGCGGCCCGCGGTCTCGACGTCGACACGCTCACCCACGTCGTCAACTACGACGTGCCATCGGCGCCGGAGAGTTACGTGCACCGCATCGGCCGCGTCGGGCGCGCCGGGCGCGAGGGCGTGGCCATCACCCTGGCCGAGCCGAGGGAGCAGCGCCTCCTCGCGAACATCGAGAAGCTCACCAAGCAGCCGATCACCATCGAGAAGGTGCCGTCGGTAGCAGACCTGCGTGCCGCCCAGATGCAGCAGACGGTGGCCGCCATCCGCGAGGCGCTCGGGGCCGACGACCTCGACGAGTACCACCCCATCCTGCACGACCTTCGCAGCGATGCCGAACTCCGCGACATCGCACTGGCCGTCATCCGCCTCTACCACGAGGCCGCCGGCAACACGGTCGACCAGGCCGAGATCCCCGACATCACGATGCGCCCTGCACGCCAGGCGGAGGGCCGGGTCCGCGAGTCGGGCGGTGCCCCGTCGGCCGGCACCGGCTTCGTCTACGTGGCCGCTGGTCGAGCCGCCGGTATGCGCCCCAACGACCTCGTCGGGGCCATCGCCAACGAGACCGGCCTCACGGGCGGCGAGATCGGGCCGATCCGCATCGCCGACACCTATTCGGTGGTCGGCGTGCCGGAGGCTCGGGTCGACCACGTGGTGAACAGCATGCGCAATGCCGTCATCCGCAACAAGCCGGTGAAGGTGCGGCGCTACGTCGACAACGGGCAGGCCGACACCGGTGCACCGCGCAAGCCGCACCGCAAGGGTCAGGGCCCGCAGAAGTCGTACGCACCGAAGGCCTACGGCAAGAAGCCGTACGGCAAGAAGCCCTACTGACGACCGACCGGTCGCTCAGCGCGCCACTTCGGGCCGACCGCTGGCAATGATCACCAGCCGACCTTCCACGAACATCTCCATGCCGTCGACGGGCACCGTGCGCGCATCCCAGTCGTGTCGGGTCTCGAACTCCGGCGCACCGGCGGCCACCATGTCGGCAGCGAGCGCTGCGCGGAGATGCTCGGTGGCGTAGGCGAGGGCCAGGTCGAGGTCGATGAACACACGCGGCGCCTCGCCGGCGTGCACCACGAACTGCCCGTGCTGTGGGGCGGAGATGACGCATTCGCGGCTCAACCGCACCCGACCCACCACGGCACCGACCGCGTTCGCCACACCAGCATGCTCCGGCACCCTCGACTCGGCGTTCAACAGGTCGGCGACCATCGGGTAGTAGGTGGGCGCGGAGGCGCCCAGACCCACCAGCGGTGCCGACAGACCGAGGCCCATCCGCACCACTTCGAGGCGACGGTCGAGCACGGCCTGCACCACCGGCGTTCGCACCGTGTCGGCCGGCATGCCGTCGTCGACGAACGCGGCGGCCAGCACCGCCTCGGCGCTGCGTCGTACCAGTGTGCGAATGGTGAGGTCGGCGATGCTGCGCGCATCGGGCGCTATCGCCCTGCCCATTCGATCGCGGTTGCGGGCGAAGAGTTCGGCGGCCTTCTCGGCTGCACTCGCGTCGTAGGTGCTCTGAATGCCCAGCACGTGGCTCGCGTCGGTGGGCGTGAAGGCTGCGATCTGCAGCACGCCGCGCTGCACGAGCCGCTCCATCACACGCCGCATCTGCAACGTGGCGAGCACCTTCGCGGCCACGGCAACCCGTCCGCCCATTGCCTCCAACACCGATCGCTCGACGCCCTCCAGCGCTGCCAACCGTTCCGCATAGCGCTCGGCGATCAGCACGATGCCGTCGAGTTCGCCGGGCAACTGGTTGGTGAGTTGCTGGTCGAGCATGGTGTGCACCAGCGCTGGCTCCTCGACCGCCAACTGACAGACGGGCACCACCTTGCGTGGGCCGATCAGCAGTACCGCGCCAGCCGCATTCACGTCGTGGCGGACGCGGCTGTCGCCACCCAGTCCGTGCGTGTGCATGGCCACCGCCTGCACCATGGTCCGGTGTCCGCCCACGGTGGCACCCTCGGGGCTCACCGTCGGGATGCCGTTGCGCAGCACGGCGATGTCGGTGGTGGTGCCGCCGATGTCGCTGATGATGGCGTCGTCGAGGTTCGTGAGGTGGGCCGCGCCGACGAGGCTTGCTGCCGGCCCCGACAGGATGGTCTCGATGGGGCGTTCACGCACGAAGGCAGCCGACACCAGGGAGCCGTCGCCACGAACCACCATCACGGGGGCGTGCACGCCACGCTCGGCGAGTGCTGCTTCGGTGGTGCGCACCAGTCCGTCGATGATGGAGATGAGCCGCGAGTTGAGGATCGCCGTCACGGCCCGCTTCGGCCCGTTCAGTTGCGCCGAGAGGTGATGGCTCAACGTCACCGGCTTGCCGGTGAGTTCACGCACCACCGCCGCTGCCGCGAGTTCGTGCTCCGGGTTGCGCACGCTGAACTGTGCGGTCACTGCGTACGCCTCCACCCGGGCGTCGATGGCACGGACCTCGTCGGCGAGACGAACGAGGTCGAGCGGGCCGGTGGCGCTGCCGTGTGGGTCGTGGCCCCCGGCGAGGAAGATGGCCGGGTCGTGGCCGAGCGCCTCGGCGAGTCCGGCACGTTCCACCACGTCGGTGTCGAATCCGATGATCACCGCCGCCACCGGCCGGCCCTTGCCCTCCACCAGCGCGTTCGTGGCCAGTGTGGTGCTGAGACTGACGAGTTCGATGTCGGCCGGCGCCAGCACACCCGCTGCCAACACCGCATCGATGGCGCCGCACACGCCGATGGCGAGATCATGGTGCGTGGTGGGTGCCTTCGCCGAGGCCACCACCGTGCGGGCGGCCTCGTCGTAGAGAACGGCGTCGGTGTAGGTACCACCGGTGTCGATGCCGAGGAGCATCGTGTCAACCTACAGAGCCGAAGCCCTCCGACCTGTTACAAAGGTCGAGTGACCTCCACCACCGATGCCCCCACGCGCTTCCGGTGGGATCGCCTCACCTACGCCTCGGCGCTGGGGTACTGCGTGCTCGTGGCGGGCCTCAGCGTGGGCGTCGTGCTCGGGGAGTTGCGGTCGGAGTTCGGCATCGGAGGCGTCGTGGCCGCGCTGCACGGCAGCACCTTCGGCCTCGGTCTGCTGGCGTCCGGCGTGTGGGGAGTGAAGGTGGTCGACCGCATCGGTCGACGCGCTGCGCTGATGACCGCTGCGGCAGGCGTGGTGAGCGGCGTCACGTTGTTCTGCCTTGGCCCCGCGTGGCCCATCACGCTGCTCGGCACCGCTCTTTCCGGATTCGCCGGTGCGCTGCTGGTGATGGTGATGCCCGGACTCATCAGCGACCACCACGGAGAGCACCGCGCCACGGCCTTCGCCGCCGTGAACGCCGTGCCGGGCATCGCTGGGCTCACCTTCAGCCTCGTCATCGGCGCCGTGCTGGCCGCAGGCGGTTCATGGCGCGTGCCGTACCTCATCATCACCGGCCTGTTCGCCGGCGTGCTGGCAGTGGTGGCACTGCCGGTGCCGGTGCCCGACGGCGAGCGACACGGCGAGTTCTCGTTGCGGCCCTTCCGCGACCGCGACGTGCGGGTGCCGTGGTTGCACATCGTCAACGCCGTCCTCACCGAGTTCACCATCGGCGTGTGGTGCGTCACCTACCTGAAGGAGGTCGGGAACGCCTCCGCCGGTTCGGCAGCGGTCTTCGCCAGCGTGTTCGGCGTGATGATGTTCGCAGTACGCCTGCTGCTGCCCCCGCTGCTCGCTCGGTTCAACCGCATCATCATCCCTTCCAGTTTCCTGGTGCTGGCAGTCGGCGCCGTCATCATGTGTCTCGCGCCCGGCCTGCCGCTGAAGGTGCTCGGGCTGACGGTGGTGGGCATCGGTGGCGGCCCGCTCTACCCGCTCACGGTCGACCGCTTCTACGAACGTGCGGGCCACCGCCTCGACTCGGTGTCGCTGGGTGCGTACTGCTCGCTCGCCTCCGGTGCCGCTGTCAGCATCGGGCCGTTGGTGATGGGCGCGCTCTCCGACGTGGTCGACCTTCGATGGGCGATTCTGGTGGTGCCCGCGCTCGCGTTGCTCGGTGCGGTCACCCAGCGCTCGCGGGCCTGAACCTCGCGCTCGAGCGCCGCGTCAGTCGCTGCTCTCCAGCCATGCGTCGATGAGCTTGCGGGCGATGCTGATGCGCGGCGGCACGGCGGGCAGGGCATCGCGTCGGAACCACTGCGCATCGAGGATTTCGGTCGGGTCGATCTCGATGTCGCCCCTCTCCCACCGTGCAGTGAACCCCACCATGCGGCTGTGCGCGCACGGCCACGGCCGACTGCCCCCGCAGCGCACGT
>CAZQPJ010000219.1:0-4603 GCA_964595105.1 uncultured Bifidobacterium sp. | reverse complement strand
CCCGGAGTTCGTGAGCGACTACTTCGACTTCAGCATCTACATCGACGCCGACGAGCAGGTGATCGAGGACTTCTACGTGCAGCGGTTCCTCACCCTGTGCGACACCGTGTTCCAGAACCCCGACAGTTTCTTCCAGCACTACGCCCACCTCACTCGCGACGAGGCAGTGGAGATGGCGCGCTTCATCTGGAGCGAGATCAACGGACGCAACCTGCGCGAGAACATCGCCCCCACCAAGGGCCGGGCCAGCCTGCTGCTGCACAAGGGTGCCGACCACCGGGTCACCAACGTGGCCCTGCGCCGACTGTGATGCGCCGCCGCACCACCATGCGGCCAGCGCTCGCCACGGCGTTGCTGGTGTCAATCGTGTCGGCGGCCACGAGTTGCGGCGGTGGCACCCCCGAGATGCTGCACCCCTACGACCGCGCACCCGTGCCGGCGGTGCCCGACCGTACGCACGAGGTGGAGGCCGCATGGGTCGACTCGCAGGTGGGGCTCGCCGACGGCCAGTACTGGGCCGAGCAGGTTCGCCTGGAGGGCGGCCGGTTGGTGTTCACGCTGAGCCAGGCGTTCTTCGGTCCGGCGTGCACAGAAACGTTGGGAGCCGACGAGTGCTTCAGCGACTACGGCGTGCTGAGCGAACCCACCGGCGAACTGGCGGTCGACCCCGCCACGTTGACAGCCACGAGCGTGGTGGCCGACGACCAGCGCAACTTCTCGGTGCCCGCATCAGAGTTGGTGCGGCTGGTGAACGGCGAGGCCCCCGACCCTGCGGCTCCTGCCGACTACCGATGGGTCGACTTCCCGTTCCTGCTCACTGTTCGCAACGGCGTGGGCACCGAGGCACGACAGATCTGGATGTCGTGACGGCCCGGCGCCGTCACACACCCAGCCATGCCGGCAGGTGGGCGATCGACTCGAGCTCGGCGAAGTGCTCATCGTGCTCGACGTGTTCCAGCTCCCACAGCAGCGGATAGGGCACGTGCACGCCGGTGCCTCCCAGTGCCATCACCGGCAGGATGTCGCTGCGCACGCTGTTGCCCACCATGCAGAACCGATCGGGTGCGATGCCTCGCTCCGCCAGGATGCGCGCGTAGGTGAGCGGGTCCTTCTCGAGCACGATCTCGATGTGCTCGAAGTGGTGAGCAAGGCCGCTCGTCTCCACCTTGCTCGTCTGATGGATGAGGTCACCCTTGGTGATGAGCATGAGCCGGTAGTGGCCCCCCAGATGGGCGAGGGTCTCGGGCACATGGGGCAGCAACCGCACCGGTTCGGCCAGCATGGCCCGCACCATTTCCACCAGTTCACCGATCACCGACGCGGGCACGCGACCCTCGCTCAGCGTCACCGCTGCCTCCACGGCCGACAGACCGAAGGCCTTCACGCCGTACCCGAAGGCGCGCAGGTTCTTCCGCTCCACCGCCGTCAGGCCGGCCTTCACGTCGACACCCTCGGCCACGTACGGCGTGACGAGGTCGACCACCTTCTGCTCGCCGGCGTGGAACCCGTCCTCGCTGTGCCACAGGGTGTCGTCGGCGTCGAGGCCGATCACGTCGAACGGTTTCATTCGTCGGCCAGTCAGCGGTGCAACGCGTTGAGGTAGTTGTACACCGTGATGCGGCTCACGCCCATTGCGTCGGCGACGTCCTCCACGGCGCGGCGCAGAGTGAATGCCCCGCGCTCGTCGAGCAGGCGGATGGCGCGCTGCTTGTCTTCGCGCGACAACGTGGGCAGCGGCGCACCCAGTTCGCGCTCGACCGTTTCGATGAGCCGGTCGAGGGCTCCGTGCAGCGGCGCCGGTCGCACCGCCGCCACCACCTGGCCCTCCCACCACAGCGCAAGGTCACCCGGCTCGCGTTCGTCGGCCGCCACCATCGACGCGCCCAGCGCCTCGACGATCGGCTTCACCGACAGGATCAACGGGTGACGGGGCAACTTGTTCATGCGGCTCCCGCCGGTTGCTGGTCGGGATGATCGCCCCGGCGCTCGTCGAGTTGCTCGGCGTGCAGACTCACGTGCGTGGCCCCGTGGGCGAACGCCGCGGCCAGGATGGCGCCCGAGACCTCGCCCACCTGCGCCGCCGACACCCGGCACGACGAACCGAACGGACCGAACTCCACCACCGCGCCCAACGCCTCGGCAGCTTCCACCGCGGCGCGCACGTGCGGACCGGGATTGCCCTCGTGGAAAGGTTCGATGGTGAACTCGAGCATCAGCACGCCACAAGGGTAGCGACCCCACCCCGCCCCCTCTCCCGCCCGCATCTCCCGCCCCGTCCCCCGCCCCGTCTCCCCCCTCCAGGCGCCTCCACCTCGCGAGGACGTCGCGGCCGTTTCGTCGTAGGACGATGAAGAGGGCGCGACGTCCTCGCTGGAATGGGGGGCGGGGTGGGGGTGGGGAGACCGGGTCAGAGGGTGAGAAGGGGGAGGAGCAGGGCGGCGGTGTCGGGAGTGAACGGTTCGGTGGCCATCAGACGGCTCAGTTCGACCCGGTTCACCCAGCGCACCTCGGCCACCTCGCCGTCCGCGAACTCGAACGGGCCATCGCACGTGCACCGATAGCAGTGGGCGATCTCGTCGACGCCGTCGTCGGTGTAGCGACCACTGCCAAGGTGGTGCAGCGGCACGTCACCCACGCCGAGTTCCTCGGCCAGTTCGCGCCCGGCCGCATCGTCGTACGACTCGCCCGCCGCCACCACACCGCCGGCCGCGATGTCCCAGTACGACGGCCAGATGTCCTTCGTGCCGGCGCGGCGGTGCACCAGCAACCGGCCATCGCTCGAGAACACGGCGATCGACACAGCCCGATGCAGCAGTCGACGAGCACGCATCTCGGCACGCGTGACCACGCCCACCACCCGGTCGTGCTCGTCGATCAGGTCGACCATCTCAGCATCGGACCCCGCTGCCACGGCCGTCTGCCTAGCATGCGCCCATGGACATCAGCACCCTGCGCGAAGAGGCCCGCGACATCCTGGGCGAGGTGGTGGCCCTGAGGCGCACTCTTCATCAATGGCCCGAGTTGGGCAACGACCTGCCCGTCACCCGGGAGAACGTGCTCGGTGCGCTCGAGGGCCTGCCGCTCGACATCACCCTCCACCAGACCACCAGCGGCGTCGCCGCACTGCTCGACGGCGGGAAGCCCGGGCCCACGGTGCTGCTGCGGGCCGACATGGACGCGCTCCCGATGCCGGAGGACACCGGGCTCGACTTCCAGTCGCGGGTCGATGGCGCCATGCACGCGTGCGGCCACGACACGCACACCTCGATGCTGGTGGGCGCGGCCAAGCTGCTCAGCGCCCGCCGCGAGTCACTGCCCGGCCGCGTGCTGTTCATGTTCCAGCCCGGCGAGGAAGGGTTCGGCGGCGCCGAGTTCATGCTCGACGAAGGTCTGCTGCAACTGCCCACCCGCGCCGATGGCACCGACTCACCCGTCACCGGCGCCTACGCGCTGCACATCACCAGCAACCTGCCGAGCGGCCTCATCGCCACCAAGGGCGGGCCCATCATGGCCTCGTCCGACTCGATGCTCATCACCGTCACCGGCCGCGGCGGCCACGCCAGCCAGCCGCACAACGCGCTCGACCCCATTCCCGTGGCATGCGAGATCGTGCAGGCGCTGCAGATGATGGTCACCCGCAATGTCGACGTGTTCGACCCGTCGGTGGTGACGGTGGCCCGCATCACGTCGGGCACCACCAGCAACGTCATCCCCGAGACCGCCATCATCGAGGGCACCATCCGCGCCGTCAGCGAACGCACCCGCACCAAGGTGCACGACGGACTGAAGCGGGTGTGCGAGGGCATCGCCGCCGCACACGGCGCCACGGTCGACATCGACCTCCACATCGGCTACCCGGTCACCGTGAACGACCCAGGCGGCGCCGACTTCGGCCTCGACGTGGCCACCGAACTGCTGGGCCAGCACTCGGTGGCGCGCATGCCCAACCCGGTGATGGGCGCGGAGGACTTCAGCTACGTGCTGCAGCGTGTTCCCGGATCCATGATGTTCCTCGGCGGCACACCGCACGACCGCGATCCGTTCAGCGCCGCACCCAACCACTCGAACCGGGTGTACTTCGACGAGAACGCGATGGTCGACGGCATGTCGGTGTACGCGGCGGTGGCGATGCGCCACCTCTCGCCCACTACCGGAGCCTGAGGGTCACCAGCTCGAAGGGCTGCAGGGTGATGGCCACGATGCCGTCGCCCGTGTCGATGGCCGACTGCGGTTCCTCCAGGAGGTTGCAGCGCCGCGCATCGGTGATGCGTTGCGGCAGTCGCACCGTCACCGGCGCCCGACCACCGCACATCTCGGCGAGCCGCACCACCAGGTCGCCACTGCCGTCATCGGCACGCTTCACGGCACTGATCTCCACACCCTCGCCAGTGAGTTCCACCAGTGGCATCGGCACGCCCTCGCCCGTGCCCGGTTGCACCACCCGCAGCGGCATGTTGAGCGCTTCCGCCGCCGCCAACACATCGCCCAGGCCTCGGCCGTGGGGCAGCACGGCGATGGTGACGGAATGCCGACCGTGGTCTTGCGTGGGGTCGGGGAACTTCGCTGCGCGCAGCAACGACACACGAATGCCACCGTCCTGCAC
>CAZQPJ010000218.1:0-4663 GCA_964595105.1 uncultured Bifidobacterium sp. | reverse complement strand
CCGGCCATCAGTGGAACGCAGCGTGTCGGCGGCGCTCTCGTAGGTGCCGGCCAGCCACGAGCCGAACATCACGTTGGCGGCGCCGGCAGCGAGGGCCAGCGCCACGTCGCGCGGGTGCCGCACGCCGCCGTCGGCCCAGATGACATGCCCGGTGCGGGCGGCCTCGGCGGCGCAGTCGAACACGGCCGAGAACTGCGGGCGACCGACACCGGTCATCATGCGGGTGGTGCACATCGCGCCCGGGCCGACGCCGACCTTCACGATGTCGGCACCTGCGTCGATGAGGTCGCGTGTGCCACCGGGCGTGACCACGTTGCCCGCCACGATCGGCACGTCGGGAGCCACGGCGCGCACTTCCTCGATGGCACGCAGTGTCCGCATCTGGTGGCCGTGCGCGGTGTCGATGACCAGCACGTCGGCACCGAAAGCCAGGAGGGCCTTGGCCTTCGTCGCCGGGTCACCGTTGATGCCCACCGCTGCAGCCACCATGAGGCGGCCCTCACGGTCGACGGCCGGCCGGTAGATGGTGCTGCGCACCGCTGCCTTCCGGGTGACGCATCCGATGAGGCGGCCGTCGGAGTCGACCACCGGCGCCACCTGCAGGCGATGCTCACTGAGTCGGTCGTAGATGTCGGTGGGCTTGGCGCCATCCTCCACCATCACGAGTTCACGGCTCATCACGTTCTTCAACTGGGTGAAGCGGTCGAAACCGGCAGCGTCGTGCTCCGTGAAGATGCCTTCGGGGCGTCCGTCGTCGTCGACCACGATGACCGCACCGTGAGCACGCTTGTGGATGAGTCCGAGCGCATCACCGACCGTGTTCACGGCAGAGAGCGTGATGGGGGTGTCGTAGACGAGGTGGCGGCTCTTCACGTACTGGATGACCGTCTCGGTGACATCGAGCGGGATGTCCTGCGGCAGCACGGTGAGCCCCCCGCGGCGAGCCACGGTTTCGGCCATGCGCCGACCGGCCACGGCGGTCATGTTGGCCACCACCACCGGAATGGTGGTGCCCAGCTTGTCGGGTGTCGACAGGTCGACATCGAAGCGTGACCCCACGTCCGACAGGCTCGGAACCATGAAGACGTCGCTGTAGGTGAGGTCGTACGGGGGTGTACTGCCGAGGAAGCGCATCGGTTGACTTTCTGTCGACGGAGCGTGGAGCCCTCACGAAGGGCCGACCAAGGCTACCGTGGGTTCGTGGCTCCTCCTGTCGTACTCGTGCATGGCTGGGGCGGCTCGTTCGCCTCCACCTGGCAGCGAAGCGGCTTCACCGAACTCATCGCCGACATCGGTCGACACGTCATCGGCGTCGACCTCCTCGGTCACGGCGATGCGCCGAAGCCGCACGAGCCGGAGGAGTACGTCGATCTCGGGGCACGGGTGCTCGACCTGATGCCCGACGAACCGGTCGATGCCGTGGGCTTCTCGCTCGGCGCCATGACCCTCCTTCGGCTGGCGACCGAGCATCCGCACCGCTTCCGACGGCTGGTACTGGCAGGCATCGGCGAGAACGTGCTGCGACCCGACGACGGCAGCGGCGAACGCATCGCTGCCGCAGTGGAGGGCCGAGCCGACGACGGCGACACGCACGCCAACGTGTTCGCCCAATACGCCCACCAACCGGGCAACGACCCCGTGGCGCTCGCCGCCGTCATGCGCAGGTCACGCCGCCCCTTCACCACCGAGGAGTTGGCGGGCGCCACGTGCACCACGATGGTGGTGATCGGTGACAAGGACTTCGCCGGACCCGGTGAACCGCTGGTGGCCGCCCTGCCGAACGCAACCCTCACGGTGCTCCGCAATGTCGACCACTTCGCCACGCCAGAGGCCTTCGGCCTGTGGGACGCGGTCATCGAGTTCCTCGGCGACGCATGAGCCACGACCCGTTGGAGCACGCGCTCTCGGTGCTGCGTGGCGGGGGCCTCGTTGCGATTCCCACGGAAACGGTCTACGGCCTTGCCGCCGATGCATCGAACGACGACGCCGTGCGGCGCATCTTCGCCGCGAAGGGCCGCCCGGCCGATCATCCGCTGATCGTGCACATCGAATCGGCCGAACACCTCACGAACTGGGCCGCCGAGGTTCCCGACAGTGCTGCAGTGCTCGCGGCGGCCTGCTGGCCCGGACCATTGACGCTTCTGGTGCCCAAGGCGGAGCACGTGCTTCCCGTGGTGACCGGTGGTCGACCCACGGTGGGAGTGCGGGTGCCCGCGCACCCACTGACGCTCGAGCTGCTGCGGCGGTTCGGTGGCGGCCTCGCGGCACCATCGGCGAACCGATTCGGGAAGGTGAGCCCCACCACGGCCGACCACGTACGCGCCGACCTCGGCGATCTGGTCGATTACGTGCTCGACGGCGGGCCGTGCCCCATCGGGGTGGAGAGCACGATCGTCGACTGCACCGTCGAGCCCCCGCAGATCCTGCGACCGGGAGGGATTCCCGACGAGCAGGTCGCCGAGTTGCTGCGCGGTGAGCTCGCCCCCGCCACCGGCCCACGCCGCGCATCGGGGATGCTGGCCAGCCACTACGCCCCCACTGCGCGTGTGCTCCTGGCAGAGTCGAACGCGGCCGCACGCGCCCTTGCTGCAATCCACCCGGGCGCCGAGGTGCTCGATCGCACCGCCGACCTCGTCGAGAGCGCCCGACACCTCTACGACGACCTGCGCGACGCCGACCATCGCGGTGTGCCCGTGGTGGTGGCGGTGATGCCCAGGGCACAGGGGCTCGGCCACGCCATCCGCGACCGCCTCACCAAAGCCGCCGCAGCCGGGTGACACCGACCGGCGGGTTCAGGGCAGGTCGCCCAGCCGATTGAGGTTCGCCACCCAGACGTCGCGCACGTCCTCCGGATCGGGAGTCGGGTCGCCGTCGACACCCGCCACGAGGAGGCTCACCGTGGTGGCACCAGCGTCCGGCACGAGGTCGAGGCGGCACCAGCACGGTGCCGGGTCACGGAGGAACACCTCCAAGAGGTACGGCGGATCGTCCACGAGCACCTCGCCCATCCATGAGGTCACCACGAGGAGCGCCTCGTGCGCCTCGGCCGGCAGCACGTCGATCGTGAACGACGGCATGTCGGAGCGCGCACCACGGACACGATGCGAGCCATTCGACGGAGGAACATCCGGCCTGACGGTCGGGGCCGCATCCGCAGGCCCGTTCACGGGGCCTTCGTGTCGTCGCATCGACATCGCCCGGTCGTAGGCATCGTTCACCGCCTGCATCGCCTCCACGCTGCCTCCCACGTCGGGGTGTGCAGCCATGGCCAACCGTCGTCGCGCCGCGGCGAGCTCCGTCGCGTCCGCATCGCGCCCCACGCCGAGCACACCGAAGGGGTCGAGGGTCATGATCGTTCGGCGTGTGCGCGCAGTGCGGCGTATCGCTGGCGCACCTCGTCGGCACCACGTTGCGCCACGACGTCGGACACCGTCCCGAGGCCCCATCGCCGGGCGACGTCGAAATGAGTACCTCCCTCGGCCACCACCGCCGCCTGCACGGCCGCACCAGTGGCAACGGCCTCGTCGGCGTCGACGGTGCCCACCGGCAGATCGCACAGGCCTGCGAACACTGTCCGAAGCGACTCGGATCGCGCTCCCCCTCCGGTGAGCACCACCCGTTCGACCGGCGCATGCCGCCGCAGTTCGTCGAGCGCGTCGAGCAGCGAACACACCACGCCTTCCACGGCGGCACGGGCGAGGTGGTGCGACTCGACGTTGCTGCGCATGCCCGTGATCCATCCCGTGGCGTGAGGAAGGTTCGGAGTCCGTTCGCCGTCGAAGTAGGGCACCATCGTGAGACCTCCGGCCCCCGGCTCCGCGTTCGACGCACGCTCATCGAGTTCGGTCAGCGACACACCCAACAGGCGCGCAGTCGCGTCGAGCACCTTGCCGGCATTGAGCGTGCACACGAGAGGCAGGAAGCGCCCGGTGGCGTCGGCGAAGCCCGCCACTGCGCCGCTTGCATCGGCAGTCGGTGTTGCCGACACGGTGTAGGCCGTGCCCGAGGTGCCGATCGACACGACGGCCGTGCCCTCCGACAGACCGATGCCCAACGCCGCCGCCATGTTGTCACCGGTGCCGCATCCCACGGGTGTGGCGCGCCATTCACCGACGGTGTCGGTCGGCCCGGCCACCTCCGGCAACAGCGACCGCCAGTCGAGCCCAGTGTCGACCGCCGCCAACACCTCGGGCACGTAGGTGCCCGACGACGGAGAGAAGTACCCCGTACCGCTGGCGTCGCCGCGGTCGGTGATGCGTCGACCGGTGAGCCTGAAGGTCATCCAGTCGTGCGGAAGGAGCACCGAGCCGAGGCGAGCCCACGACGCTGGCTCCACCCTGCGCAGCCACGCCAGCTTCGACACCGTGAAGGCAGCGACAGGAACGCTTCCCACCCGCTCGGCCCACGCGCCGGCTCCGCCGAACTCCGCCACCAACCGTGCCGCGTCGTCGGCCGACTCCGTGTCGTTCCACAACTTCGCGGGTCGCACCACCGCGCCGTCGCGATCGAGCACCACCATGCCGTGCTGCTGACCTGCAACCGAGATGCCGGCCAGCACACCATCGTTGGGCATGGCAGCCGAGAAGGCCGATTCGAATGCCGTCCACCACGCCTCCGGGTTCTGCTCCGAGCGCGGCGGCGTGGTCACCGGGTGCGGGGCAGA
>CAZQPJ010000217.1:0-4686 GCA_964595105.1 uncultured Bifidobacterium sp. | reverse complement strand
ACCGGTGAGGGCAGCGCCCGGGCCATCTACACCTGGGTGTACAACCTGTTCATCCGGCGGTTGTTCGGGGTGCGCATGCGCGACATCAACTTCGCGTTCAAGCTGTGCCGCACCCGCATCTTCGAGCACATCGAACTGAAGAGCGAGGGGTCGTTCATCGACGCCGAGCTCATCATCCGGGCCCGCAAGTTGGGCTACGAGGTCATCCAGTTCGGTGTCGACTACTTCCCGCGCACCCGCGGCGAGAGCACGCTGGCCTCGGGTTCGGTCATCCGCCGCATCCTGCGCGAGATGTTCGCGCTTCGCAAGGAACTGAAAGGCCTGCAGCGCATCACGCCGCAGGCCGGTTGAAACGGGTCCGGTCCCACCCTGTGAAGGATGGGACCGGACCGTGTGTGTGGGAACCTCAGTGACGCTGTGGAGTGTGTGGGAACCTCAGTCGTCGTTGAGGATGGTTCCAAGGCCGATTGCATCGACGATGGAGGCTTTGGTGGCCTGACTCAGGCGGACGAAGTACTTCTCGTTGAGCTCCTTCACTTTGTCGCCGTTCACCTTGGCGGTGACGGTGGCGGTGGTCTGGCCCGGGGCGAAGGTCACGAGCGTGCGCACCATCGACACGTCGCTCGGGACCGCCACCGCCGGTGCGATGTTCGAGGGAACGACGTCGGCCCACACCGTGGTGGTGACGAGCGGCGCCTTCGAGAGGGTGACCGTGAACACGGCATCGGTGACACCGGCGTTGCCCTCGATGACAGCGACGTCATTGATGACGATGCCGGGCTGGGTTTCGTCGTCGAGGATGGTGCCGGCCGCTGACGCCGTGCCGATCGTGGCGTCGGTGACGCCCGTGATGTTCACGAGGTAGGTCTCGTCGAGTTCCTTCAGCAGGTCGCCGACCACGGTCACGCTGACCGGCATCGAGGTGACGCCGGGTGCGAACACCACGGTGCCGGCGCCGGTGCGGTAGTCGGTGCCGGCCGAGGCGTTGCCGCCACCGGTCGCCCAGGTGACCGTCACCGGGCGGACGCTCGGCTGGTCGAGGGTGATGGTGAAGGTCTGCTTCGGCTTGGCGCCGACGTTGCCCTCGATGACGCCTGCCGGCGCCACCACGCTGGCGACCGGGAGGTCGTTGTCGACGATGGTTCCACCCATGGTGAGTGTCGCCGGTGCGGTGGCGCCCACCACGTTCGCCAGCTCCACCGTGAGCGACTCGCTGTTCTCGACGAGCGTGTCGTCGATGACGGTCACGACGATCTGGGCCGAGGTCTGTCCGGGCGAGAAGGCGACGATGCCGCTGTCGGCGAGGAAGTCGACTCCCGAAGTGGCGGTACCGGACACGAGGCTCCAGTTGACCGTGACCGGGTTCACCGGCGCCTGGTCGAGCGTGATGTCGAACACCATCGTGGCGGGAGTGCCATCGGCGTTCACTTCCACGGTCGACTGGTCGAGGCCGAGGCTCATCACCGGGATGTCATCGTCGAGGATCGTGCCGGGGAGGGTGGCCACGGCACCGGCCACGGCACCGACGGCGCTGACGATGCTGACGTCGATCGTCTCGTCGCCCTCCACCAGGTTGTCGCCGAGGACGTCGATGGTCACGTTGGCCGAGGTGTCGCCCGTGTTGAAGTGGACGACGCCTGCAGCGGCGGTGAAGTCGGCACCTTCGGTGGCAGTGTTGCCGGTGGCGATCCAGTTGACATCGATCGGGCCCGGAGCCGGGCGATCGAGGGTGAGCGTGGCCGTCATCGGAGCCGTGGTGCCGAGGGCGCCCTCGGTGACGGACGTGACGTTGGTGACGGTGACGCCGGCGTAGGTGACGACACGGAGTTCCGGCGGGGTGACGATCGGCGTCAGCGTCGGGTCGGCCGGGTCGATGGCGCTTGCCACGATGGTGAGCAACGTGTCGGGCACAGCGGTGAGGTCGAGCGTGAAGCTCGCCAGGCCGTTGGCGTCAGTGAACACCCGGGTGACGGTGCCGTTCACGTCGAAGCTGACCTGGATGAAGCCCAGCGGGATGTCGGGGAAGCCGGGGTTCGTCTGCACCAGGGTGGCCGAGATGGGCACGAGCGTGGTGTCGATGGTGGCCGGCACGTTGAGGGTGAGGATCACCTGCGGCGCCGGCGCCAGGAAGGCGACCGCCACGGCGGTGGGGTCACTGATGACCGCCTCGAAGCCACCGAGACCGTCGGTGAAGCTGTAGACCACCCGGAGGGCGAAGCCGACCTCGTTGGGGGTGACCGTGAACTGCTGTCCCTCGGCGATGGGGCTCCAGACGCCGGGACCGGTCTCCATCTCCCACTGGTACAGCTCGGTACCGGGGGTGATGCCGTCCGGGTCGTAGACGTCGGGGGTGGCGGTCAGCACGTCACCCACCGCAGGAGTGGTGTTGTCGATGGTCACCACGCCGGCCACCGAGGTGTTGAACACCGGCGGTGCGAGGACGAGGGTCTGGTCGGAGAACTGGATCTGCTCGATGTTGAGCAGGATGTCGGAGCCCTCGTTCTGCGGACCCAGTGCGTTGACCGCGCCGTTGAGCGGAATGTGGGTGACCATCACGAGGCCGTCCGGAGTCTGGCCGACCAGGTACTGGTCCATCGGGAAGCGGTAGACGGCGGTGTCGATGCCGGTGCGATCCTCGGGGTACCGCACCGAGCGCTCCACCTTGCAGTCGCTGGGCAGCAGGGTGCCGGCCAGGAAGTCGTCCTGCAGGCTGGTGGCGCTGGCCACCCGCACAACGCTGCCGTCTGCGTAGGTGCAGGCGAGTTCAGCCTCGAGATACGCGTCGCCGTCGAGCAGGTCATGACCGCCGCCGCCCTCCACCATGTCGGAACCAGCGCCGCCGATCACGATGTCGTCACCGGTGAACATGTTGAGCGAACCCGGCGTGTTGAGCATCTGGGCGTTCATCAGCAGTTCCTGGAGGCCAGCAACCTCGTCGAGGTTCTTCTGCGTCAGCTCGTGGCCCACCAACCGCACGCGGTCGTCGCCACGCAGCGAGTCGTCGAACGGGCCTCCCGACACGCCTTCCACGTTCTGGAAGCGGTCACGGGGGTTGGCGAGGCCGGGGGCTGCGATGATGGGCAGCGTGAGGTCGGCGTAGGCGCCGGTGATGCTGCGGGAGTAGCTCACGAAGTCGAAGCCGAGGCCACCGATCACCTTGTCGAGGCCGGAGCCGGCGAAGGCGATGTCCATGCCGCCCTCCGAGGTGTACACGTCGTCGCCCTCGTCACCGATGAGGATGTCGTCCTCGCCGGTGAGCAGCGCGAACGGAGCGCGCTCGTCGCCGGTGATGCCATCGCCACCGGGGCCGCCTTCGATCCAGTCGACGCCGGGGCCACCGCTGACGGTGTCGATGCCCGTGCCGCCCACGACGATGTCGTCGCCGGTGCCGCCGAACGACTCCTTGTCGTCGGCGCCATGGAAGATGGCGTCGCTGCCGCTGTTGCCGAACAGCAGGTCGATACCGCGACCGCCGTGGATGACGTCGCTCCCGGCGCCGCCTCGGATGATGTCGTCGCCGGTGGAGTCGGTGAGGATGTCGTTGCCGTAGCCGCCGTCGATCATGTCGGCGCCGATGCCGCCCTCGAGGTGGTCGTTGCCGTCGTCGCCCCAGATGGTGTCGTCACCCTCGGCCGACTGCACGTAGTCGTCGTCGTTGGTGCCCATCCAGGTGCTGTGGTTCTCGGTGGTGCCGCGGCCGGTGAGGCGCACGGTGCCGTCGGGCATGCGGATCAACTTCGAGGTGCCATCGAGGTTGGGCTCGTAGTAGGGGGTGTTCGGGTCATCGACGATGCCGTTCGGGTCGGTCTGGGCCGTGAGGTCGAACGTGTAGTCGGTGCGGGTGAACGCCATCATCGGCATGTTGGTGGCGTCAGTGTTGCGACGGATGAGGTCGGAGAACGACAGCGACTCGAGCTCGCTCAGCAGGGGCAGGCCTGCGTTGCGGGCGATGTAGTAGAGGCGGTCGTTGTCCTGCAGTGCCTCCATCTGGCTCTCGAAGACGTAGTTGAACGTGCTGCCGAGCATGCCGCCGAACAGCGGCGGGGCCTCGGCGAGACCACCGATCCAGAGGTCGATGTCCTCGAGGCCGGTGACGGGCTTGCCGCTCACCTGTGCCCAGGTGCCGGTGCTGTTCATGAAGGCCGAGCGGTCGCTGGGGGCTCCGCTGCCACCGTTCACCAACTTGGCGGCTGCGGCACGCTTGGCGGCCACGGTGGTGGCGGCCACCACGGTGGGGTGCGTGCCGTAGGCGGCAACGAAGTTGACCAGCGAGGCCGAGTGACGCAGCGACAGACCGAAGGAGGTCCAGCTGGTGTACGGCTTCAGCGCCGTGTTGCGCGAGGCGCCGGGAAGGTTGCCGTTGTAGAGGTCGCGACGCACCTGGTTGAGCGGGGCGATGCCTTCACTGCGAGCACGGGTGATGTTCAGGGTGGCGAGGTCGAGCGGCAGACCCACGAGGTTGTTGCGCAGCGCCTCGGTGATGAACTCGTCGATCTCCTCGCCGCGCTGCTCCACCATGCCGCGCACCACGTCGCCAGCGGCCTGCTGCGGGGTCAGCGTGCCGGCGCTGCCGCCGTCGTAGTAGGCGACCGGGTTGAGGAATGCATCCATCAGGCCGATGTCGTTGCTGGTGCCGTCGGCGTTGGTGCGGGCGACGGTCTCGGTGAGCATCGAGTGGCCGAAGCG
>CAZQPJ010000216.1:0-4701 GCA_964595105.1 uncultured Bifidobacterium sp. | reverse complement strand
GGCGCCCATGCGGGTGTTCACCGAGCCCTGCGTGGCCACCTCGTGCGGAGTGCCCTTGCGCAGCACGCCACCCTCCCCCACGTACGGGCCCTCGGTGTTCTCGCGAATCACCACGAAGTCGTGGGGCACCGAGCCACCGGGGGCGGTGCCCACGAACGGACGTTGGTTCACATAGAGGTCGAGGTCGAAGCGCATCTTCAGCAGCAGGCCGCGCTCGATGACGCCGGGAGGCACGTCGGGGGTGCCCACGGCGCCGAGGAGGATGGCATCGAAGTTCCGCAACTGCTGCAGCGTGGCGTCGCTGAGGATCTCGCCGTCGCGAAGGTAGCGGGCCCCGCCGAGGTCGAAGTCGACCGTGTCGATCTGCACGCCGGCGGCGCGCACCACCTTGAGGGCCTCGGCCGTGACCTCGGGCCCGATTCCGTCGCCTCCGATGACTGCAATGCGGTGTGCCATAAGGGCTGCACGTTACCGGCCGGTACACTCGTGCGCTCTATGGCGAGTCACCAACTCTCACAGTCGGCCTTCGACCGACTGAAGGAAGAGCACTACGACCTCACCACGCGCGGGCGCATCGAGATCGCCCAGAAGATCGAGGCCGCCCGCTTGCTCGGCGACCTGTCGGAGAACGGCGACTACCACGCCGCGAAGGACGAGCAGGGCCACATGGAGGGCCGCATCCGCCAACTCGAGCACCTCATCGAGAATGCCGAGATCATCGACGGACCGGCCGAGGGCACGGTGGGGGCCGGCAGCGTGGTGAGCATCGTCTACGAGGGCGACGATGACGACATGGCCGAGCGCTACCTCCTCGGCCACCCGGAGGAGACCCCGCCCGAGGGTGCCGGCATCATGAGCCTCAACTCACCGCTCGGACAGGCGCTGATGGGCCACCGCGAAGGCGACTGGGTCGAGTACGAGGCCAACAGGAACATGCTGAAGGTCCGCATCCTGAAAGTGGAGTCGGCCTAGGTGCCCACGCCAGACGGTGGCACGGTGACCGTGCCGCCCCTCCCCCACGGCGCAGCCTTCGAACTGCCGGGGCGGGGTACCACGTTCGTGCGCTCCACCGACGGGCCTCCCGGCGCCCCCACGGTGCTGCTGCTGCACGGCTGGACCGCCACCGCCGACCTCAATTGGTTCACGTGCTATCAGCCGCTGTCGCAGCACTACCGGGTGGTGGCGCTCGATCACCGCGGCCATGGCCGGGGCATCCGCAGCCGCAAGGCCTTCCGACTCGACGACTGCGCCGACGATGCCATCGCGGTGTGCGACGCGCTGGGCATCGACCGCGTCATTCCCATCGGCTACAGCATGGGTGGCCCCGTGGCGCAACTCGTGTGGCAGCGCCACCCCGAGCGCGTGCGGGCACTGGTGCTGTGTGCCACGGCTCCGTACTTCCGCAACTCTCGCAACGAGCGCATCGGGTTCATCGGCCTCACCGGCATGGCTGCGCTCGCCCGCCTCACACCACTGCAGGCTCGGCAGTGGCTCACCGAGCAGGTGTACCTGCAGCGAAAGACGGAGCAGTGGGAGCCATGGGCGGTGCAGGAGGCATCGCTGCACGACTGGCGAATGGTGCTGGAAGCCGGTGGTGCCATCGGCCGATTCGATTCCCGCGAGTGGCTCACCGGCGTCGACGTGCCCGCCTCGGTGGTCATCACGATGCGCGACCGCGTGGTGCCCGTTCGCCGCCAGGTGCGCCTGTTCGAGACGATCGCCGGCGCCGAGGCGTTCCGGGTCGATGGTGACCACGACTCCATCGCCTCGCTGCCCGAGCGGTTCGTTCCCACATTGCTGCGCGCCGTGGAGTCGGCGGTCGCACGCTCGAAGGTGCTGGGCTGATGCGTCGCTCCGCCACGATCCGCTGGGTGACCGTCGCCACCGGTCTCGGAGCCATTGCCGCGTGGTGGGCGCGCACGCGAGCAACGGGTCGGCACCTGCGCACCAGTCGCACGCAACGGAACGTCGACGTCGTTCGGCTCGGCGCGTCGGTGGGAGCCACCTATGCCAGCACCGCCGCCCGGAAGGTGTTCGCCAACGCACAGCGCCGCGTGGAACTCGACCGCGAGCGTGAACTGAAGACCGCCGAGGCCGTGGCAGAGCGCCTCGGCCACATGAAGGGCGCCCTGATGAAACTCGGCCAGATGGCGAGTTACGTCGACGAGGGCCTTCCCGCCCCGCTCCGCGAGGCGCTGGCGCAACTGCAGGCGAGCGCCCCACCGATGAGCGCCGAGCTGGCAGCGAAGGTGATCGAGGACGACCTCGGCGCGCCTCCCTCGGCCCTCTTCGTCGAGTGGGACCCGGTTCCCATCGCTGCCGCAAGCATCGGTCAGGTGCATCGTGCGGTGGCGATCGACCCAAGCACCGGGCTCGAGCGGGCCGTGGCCGTGAAGGTGCAGTACCCCGGCGTCGCCGACGCCGTGGCCACCGACCTGAAGAACGCCGACCTGCTCGGGCTGTTGCTGCAGCAGGGCTTCGGCGGGCTCGACCCCGACGAGATGGTGGCCGAGATCAAGGACCGGCTCACGGAGGAACTCGACTACCGCCTCGAGGCCGCCAACCAACGACTGTTCGCCGATCGATACCGCGGCCACCCGTTCATCCACGTGCCCGAGGTGATCCCCCACCTCAGCGGGGCGCGGGTACTGACCAGTGAACTCGTCGACGGGGTCACCTGGCAGGAGATGCTGCAGTGGCCTCAGCACGAGCGCGACCTCGTGGGCGAAACGCTGTTCCGGTTCGTCTTCCGCAGCCTCTACGGCATGCAGGCCTTCAACGGCGACCCACACCCGGGCAACTACCTCTTCCATCCGGGCGGTCGCGTCACGTTCCTCGACTTCGGTCTCGTGAAACACTTCAGCGACGACGAGATGAACACCTTCATCGCCATGGTGAAGGCCGCCGCATACGACCACGATGGAGTCGAGTTCCGACGCATCCTCGAGCAGGCGGGAATGCTGCTGCCGGGATGCAGCGCGCCCGACGACGAGGTCGAGGAGTACTTCAGTCAGTTCTACGAGAGCGTCCGTGACGACCGTGAGGTCACCTGGAGCAGCGACTACGCCAGTCGCATCGTGCGCCACACCTTCGACCGCTCAAGCCCCATCGCGCAGTACGCCACGGTGCCGAAGGCGTTCGTCTTCATCCAGCGCATCAACCTCGGGTTGTACGCACTCCTCGGTGAGTTGCGCGCCACCGGCAACTACCGCCGCATCGCCGAGGAACTCTGGCCGTTCGTGAAGGCCGGCCCCAGCACCCCGATGGCGCTCGCCGAGCAGGAGTGGCTGGCCTCGGTCACCCCGTCGCCGTAGCAGCGCCCGACCCGTCGCCCCACTGCGCGAGGGCCGAGGTCAGGCGACCGGTGGCAGCACCACGGGAAGCACCACGGGCTGCGGATCGTCATCGAAGCGCGCCACTCCTGCCGACACCGTGCCGACCAGCACTCGAACGGTCCGCACCCGACGCCGGCCAACGAACTGACCGGGTCGCGAACTCAGCGGCACCGACGGCATCCATCGCTGGGCCACCACGGCCACGGCGTCGAACCGGCCCGCGGCCACCGCCACGTCGGCGTCATCGGCACCACCGAGGTACACGGTTCGAACGGCATCGGAACCGGGCTGATCGACACCCGCGGGGTCGATCACCTCGAGTCCGTAGAACTGCGGCGAGGCGACTGGGGTGCTGTAGGTGAGCTCGAGCCGGGCGTCGAGCCAATGTGCCAATCGAAGTGCGAGCGAGGACGGTTCCGTGGTGTGCATGCGGCACTGGGCACCACGACGCCGGCATTTCGGCAACCGCTCGCCTGGTCAGTTGACGATGGCGGCGGAAATCCGAGCCGCCGCCGCCTCGACAGCAGCGCCGAACTTGCGGCCCGGCGCTCGCGTGAGACGCTCGAGCGGGCCGCTGACGCTGACGGCCGCCACCGTGGCCCCTCGCCGGTCGACCACCGCCGCGCTCACCGATGCCACGCCCTTCTCGCGTTCCTCCACGCTCTCGGCCCGACGCACCCCGACCTGGGCGAGCACCTTTCCGGCCGAGCCCGCACCCAGCGGCAGCACCGCGCCTTCGGGCACCAACCACTGGAGCGCGTGGTGCGACCGCAGCGACACGACGCAACGGCGCGTGTCACCCTCACGCACGAACAACTGCACGCTCTCACCCGTGCGGTCGCGCAAGTCCGTGAGGGCCGGTGTGGCCAGTTCGGCCAGCGGGAACTCGTCGGCAGCCGCTCGCCCCAACCGGATGAGTTCGAAGCCGAGGCAGAAACGACCGGCGGCGTCGCGTCGCACCAACTGGTGCGCTTCCAACGCCACCGCCAGCCGATGTGCGGTGGCACGGGGCAGCCCGGCCGCCGCCTGCAGGTCGGCGAGGTCGAGGGGGCCTGCGGCCAGCGCCTGCAGGATGGCCACGCCTTTGTCGATCACGCCAACCGCCGATACACTCTCCATATTCGAGAATTCTATCTCAGAATGTGAGAACCCATGACATCCCCCAGGACACTCGCCCAGAAGGTGTGGGACCGACACGTGGTCCACTCGGCCACCGATGAACCCGACCTGCTCTACATCGACCTCCACCTCGTGCACGAAGTCACCAGCCCGCAGGCGTTCGACGGGCTGAGGCTGAGCGGCCGCACCGTGCGCCGCCCCGACCTCACCGTGGCCACCGAGGACCACAACGTGCCCACCGCCGACC
>CAZQPJ010000215.1:0-4710 GCA_964595105.1 uncultured Bifidobacterium sp. | reverse complement strand
GAAGGCTGCGCCTGCGAAGAAGGCTGCGCCTGCGAAGAAGGCTGCGCCTGCGAAGGTGGCTGCTCCGGCGAAGAAGGCTGCTCCGCCCAAGAAGGCTGCGCCGACAGCGAAGCCCTCACCGGCGCCGAAGGCTCTTGCCGCGAAGCCGGGCCCTGACGCATCGAAGCCGACGGCGGCAAAGAAGTCCCCGGCGCCGAAGTTGCCCGCCAAGAAGGTTGTTGCGCCTGCGCCGGAGCGCCCGGTGGTGAAGGGCGTCACGAAAGATGGCATCGCCTACACCAAGGACTTCGATGCGAAGTTCCTCACCGTGCAGCTGGCCGAGTTGCGCAAGGCACGTATCGAACTCGTCGGTCAGGCCGATCGACTGGAGGACGAGGCACATCAGCTCATCGAGGAACACGAGATGGGCGACGTCCAGTTCGACGAGGACGGCGGCGAGGGCGACACGATGGTGGTCGAGCGCGAACGCGATCTCGCACTCAGTGCTCAGGCGCGACAGATGGTGGCCGACATCGATGCAGCGCTCGACCGGCTGAAGGTGGGCACGTACGGCTACTCGGTGGAGTCGGGCCGGCCGATCCCGCGGGAGCGGCTCGAGGCGATCCCGTGGGCCACCGTGCTCGTGGAGGAGAAGGTCGGCGGGATCGGCCGCCGATGACCCAGGGCTCGCCGAGGCGTCTGCGGCTCGCAGGAGCGATCGCTGCGATGGTGGTGGTGCTCGATCAACTCACCAAGCACTGGGCGGTGTCGTCGCTGCCCGGGCGTCCGCCGGTGCATGTCGTGTGGACGCTGCAGTGGAATCTGTCGTTCAACAGCGGGATGGCCTTCTCGAAGGGTCAAGGTTTCGGAGTGCTGATCGGCGTTGTTGCCACGGTGGTCGCTGGCTACATCGGATGGCTGGTGCGTCGCAGCACCAGTGTTGCGTCGACGGCAGCGGCCGGCCTCGTGATGGGTGGAGCACTCGGCAACGTGGTCGACCGCCTTTTCCGGGGCGACGGCTGGATGCGCGGTTCGGTGGTCGACTTCATCGACTTCCAATGGTTCCCGATCTTCAATGTCGCCGACATGGCGGTGAACATCGGTGGCGCAGTCTTCGTCATCTGGAGTCTCGTGAGCGCAGCGAAGGCTCCGGCCGGATCATGATCGAGGAGGTCATCCCCAACGCGCTGGCAGGCGAGCGCCTTGACCGCGTGGTGTCGCTCGTGGCGGGCTGCAGCCGCAACGAGGCGCAGGAACTGATCGGTGCCGGTGGCGTGTGGCTCGACGGAGAACCACAACCCACCGGGAAGTTGCGTCTCACCGAGGGACAGACGGTTCGGGTCGACCCGACGCTGCTTGCCGGCCCGGTGCTGCCGAAGGCCGACGAGTCGGTGGAATTCGAGGTCGTGTTCGCCGATGAGCACCTGATCGTGGTCGACAAACCTGCAGGGCTCGTGGTGCATCCCGGTGCTGGCAATCCCGACGGGACTCTCGTGAACGGATTGCTCGCGCGCTTTCCCGAGATTGCCGACGTGGGCGAAGCACACCGGCCCGGCATCGTCCATCGTCTCGACCTCGGCACGTCCGGCTTGCTGGCGGTGGCGCGCTCGCAGCGGGCGTACCACGAACTTGTCGACGCCCTTGCGAATCGTGACGTCGGGCGTGTGTATCGGGCGCTCATCTGGGGGTGTCCGGCGAACCCGCACGGCCTCATCGACGCACCGATCGGGCGTGATCATCGTGATGCTCTGCGCATGGCTGTGGTGGTGGACGGTAAACCTGCCCGCACTCGCTACCGAGTGCTGGAGCAGTTCCGCTCGCCCGCCGAGGCATCCTCGCTCGAATGTCGTCTCGAATCGGGCCGTACCCATCAGATTCGGGTGCACCTCAGTGCCATCGGCCATCCCGTGGTGGGCGACGCGATGTACGGGGGAGTGCGCTCGGGCATCGAACCGCCTCGTCCGTTCCTTCACGCCGCGCGGCTCGAACTCGAGCATCCCGTCACGCGTGAGGCGCTCGAGTTCGAATCACCATTGCCGTCCGACCTTGCCGCCGTGCTGGCAGGGCTCGAGGCCTGACAGCCAGACCGAACTCAGCGGGCGTCGATCGGTCGTGTGAGCAGTGCCGCAGGCCAGTTGGCGGAACCACGCGCTGCGTCGGCCACGGACTGCAGCGTGAAGGCCTCCATCATCAACCGCATCTGTTCGCCCGCTGACTTCCAGATGGCCAGCAGCACGCACTGACCCTCGTGGTCGCACGAACCGTCCTGATGGGGTTCACCGAAGTCACCGAGGCTGATCGGGCCGTCGACGGCGCTGAGGATCTCGCTGAGCCTGATGTCGACAGGTTGCCGGGCCAACACGTAACCACCGCCCACACCGCGCTTCGAGCGCACCAGTCCGGCGCCTTTCAATGCGAGGAGGATCTGCTCGAGGTACGGCTGGGGAATGGCGGTCCGCTCTGCGATGTCGCGCACCGAGGTCGGCCCGGGTTCGCCTTGGTGCAGGGCAAGCGACAGCAACGCCCTACACGCATAGTCGCCCTTGCTCGAGACACGCACGACGCCATCGTAGGCCGTCCGCGTGCCTCACCTTGTTCTCGATCGCGTGGCCGTGGTGGACTGTGGTCATCGTGTCGCCTCTGCCCGTCCTTCCCGACTACACCGGCGCCAACGTGCGGGGCATCGTGCCCGCGCTGTTGGGCCCGACGTCGGCGCCCTTGCCCTCGTGGATGCCCGCTGCGGCTCGCGGGGCGCGGCAGGTGGTACTGCTGGTGCTCGATGGACTCGGCTGGGAGCAACTGAACGAGCGCCGCTCGCTCGCACCTGCCCTGTCGGGGATGGTGGGTGGTCCCGTCACCACGGTGGCGCCCTCCACCACGTCCACGGCGCTCACGTCCATTGCCACGGGCCTCACGCCCGGCGAGCACGGGGTGGTGGGGTATCGCATCGACGTGTCGGGCGACGTGATGAACGTGCTCCGTTGGCACACGGCGGCCGGGGATGCGCGGCGTACCGTCGAACCTCGTCGCCTCCAGCCGTTCGTCCCGTTCCTCGGCGAATCGGTGCCGGTGGTCAGCAGGGCGGAGCTGGAGGGGTCGGCCTTCACCGAAGCGCACCTGCGCGGCACGCGCCCGTGTGGATGGCGTTCGGCCTCCAGCATTCCCGTGGTCATCGCCGACCTGTTGGCTGCAGGCGAGAGGTTCGTCTATGCGTACTACGACGGGGTCGACAAGATCGCGCACGAACGCGGCTTCGGGCGCTACTACGACGCCGAGTTGCGACTGGCCGATCGGCTCGTGGCCGACGTGCTGGAGGTGTTGCCGTCCGGTGCCGTGCTCCTGGTGACGGCCGACCACGGCCAGGTGCAGGTGGGGGAGAGGTTGGTGACCCCCCACGCCGATGTGCTGCGGTTGGTGCGCCACCAGTCGGGCGAGGGCCGCTTCCGTTGGTTGCATGCCCGTCCCGGTGCGCACGATGATCTGCTCGCCGCTGCACGGCACCATCACGGTGCGGCGGCGTGGGTGCACAGCCGTGCAGAACTCGTGGACGCAGGGTGGTTCGGTCCGGTGGTCAGTCCACCGGTCGCGGCCCGATACGGCGACGTGGCTCTGGTGCCGCACGCGCCGATCAGCTTCGATGACCCCGACGACAGCGGTCCGTTCACCCTCGAATGTCGCCATGGTTCGCTGACGTCTGCTGAGATGTTGGTCCCTCTGCTCGCCAGTACCTGAAGGAGTGCGATGTCGGACAACCAGGAGTCCCCACTTGTTCCCGTCGAGGCGCCGCCCACCGAAACGGTCACCCAGCCGGCCAAGGTGATGCGCATCGGTTCGATGGTGAAGCAACTGCTCGAGGAAGTGCGTTCCAGCCCCATGGACGCCGCGAGCCGCGAGCGTCTGGCAGAGATCTATGAGCGATCGGTGGTGGAGGTCGCGAGCGCGTTGTCGCCCGACCTGCAGCACGAATTGCACATGCTCGCCCTTCCGTTCCGAGACGGCGAGGTGCCGTCCGACAGCGAGCTGCGGGTGGCGAAGGCGCAACTCGTCGGGTGGCTCGAGGGTCTCTTCCACGGCATTCAGGCCACACTCTTCGCCCAACAGTTGGCGGCGCGACAGCAACTCGACGAGATGCGTCAGCTGCCCAACGGTGGTCCTGCTGGACCGGGCAAGGACCGCTTCATCGACACCGGAGAGCGCCCCGGCACGTACCTGTGAGGCGCGCCGGCCGGGCCGGAAATCGATGTGCGTCGACCGGTGCGGGCCGGTTTCGGGCCGGTCAGTTCGCGGCTATGGTCGTACGAATCACATCCGTGTAATCCGTTGTCGACCGCCAGAGGAGGGAGGGCCACGTGGGCGATTCGTTCACCCACCTGCACGTGCACACCGAGTTCTCGATGCTCGATGGTGCGGCCCGGCTCGAGGAACTCGTGGCCAAGGCCGTGCACGACGGGCAGCCAGCGCTCGGCATCACCGATCACGGCAACATGTACGGGGTGCTCGACTTCTACAAGGAGTGCCGCGAGCAGGGCGTGAAGCCCATCATCGGTACCGAGGCCTACATGGCGTTCGACTCGCGGTCCGAGCGCCCGGCCCGGCGTGGCCGCGTCGACGATTCGGGCGGTGACACGGAGGGCGGCAAGAAGCTCTACTACCACCTCACCCTGCTGGCGGAGTCCGACCAGGGGTACCGCAACCTCATCCAACTCGCCAGCCTCGCCTTCCTCGAGGGCT
>CAZQPJ010000214.1:0-4712 GCA_964595105.1 uncultured Bifidobacterium sp. | reverse complement strand
GACCGTGATCGCCGGGGTCTCGGTGGCTCGCAGGATGCCGAAGCTGCGAATGGTGAGATCGAGCGGCTCCCCCGCCTCGTCGACGGCGATGGCTTCGCGCCGCACCCACCCCAGCGCCATGTGTGCGGCACCGATCGCGTAGCTCCGCACCACTCCCGCGTCGATCACCGATCCGCAGCGGACGGTGACGTGAACGGAACCGTCGGCGTCGATCTCCGCATGCGCCCGGCCACCTCGTGGGTCGGTCACCCAGCCGTCGGTGGGAGCCAGCAGCACGGCGGCCTCCGCCCAGCCGGCAGCGCGCAATGAGGCCGCGGTGGGTGGCCCCGGCACCTCCACCTCCTCGACCTCGAGGCCCGGCGCCACGGCGCGGATTGCCTCGGCGACACCGGGGGTTCGCACCACCCTCATCACGCCCGTACCGTCCGCCCGGATGCCGGCCGCAACAGGCGGCCGCTTCGGGCCGAGCCGCACCGCATCTTCGCGGCTGTAGAGCGCCAGCACCGTCCGTCCGTGTTCCGAGGCGAGGCGGCGTGCCACCTCGCCGATGTCGCTGTGCACCTTCCCGCCGAACGCACCGCCGTTGCCGAGGGGTCCAACGGGCTCGCCACCGGGCTCGCACCACGCGGCATCGGGTTCGAGGTAGGCGGGCTCCACCCAGGTGGTCTGCAGCGTGCGCACCCAGTCGCCCTCGGGCACCTCCAGTGGCCAGCGCAACGGTTCGGTGGTGCGACGACCCTGCACCTTCCCGGCCAGTCGCAGGGCCGCAGTGTGCGACTCCGCAACCATCCACTGCCCATCACCGGCACGGACCGCCACCAACGCGTCGGCGGGAGCCGTGTCGGCCGCAAAGCCGCCACTGCCCAACGCCACCTCGGGCGACACCTGCTGAGGTGCACCGCCTTCGAGTTCCGCTCGCTGCTGGCTGGGCGCACCCGCCCGGCTCCACCCGGGAAATGGTCGCGGTGCAGCGAGTGCCGCCTCCACGATGGTCTGCCACCCGGTGCACCGGCACAGGTGTGCGAGCAAGCCCTGCCGCACGCTGGCCTCCGTGCGCTGTGCCACCGGAATGGCGGCGAGCCGCATGATGACGCCGGGCGTGCAGAACCCGCACTGGCTGCCTCCTGCGTCGCACAGGCGTTCAGCCCACTCCCGCGCCTCGGGGAGACCAGCGAGCGTGGTCACCGACCGCCCCTCCACTCGCGACGCGGGTGTCACGCACGACACCCGTGGTTGTCCGTCGACCCACACGGTGCAGCACCCACACTGACCCTGTGGGCTGCAGCCATCCTTCACCGACGTGGCCCCGGCTGCGCGCAGCACGTGCAGCAGTGTCGCGTCGGCGTCGCCGCGCACCTCCACCCCGTCGAGGGTGAAGCCGACCGTGGGTCGGTGACTCACCGTGTCGGGTGCCCGTAGCGCAAGGCCGCAGCGAGCGTGAGGAACTTGTCCCACTCGCCGAACGCCAGCAGCCGCGCCTGGTGCGGCCACGAGCGCGGGTCGTGCACCTGGAACTTCGGGCCCGCCTCACGGAGGACCGAACGCAACAACTCGAGGTCCGTGTTCGCCAACGCCCACCAGGTGGTGATGCCCTTGTCGGTCAGCAGTTGCGCGATGCGAGGCCCGATGCCCTCGATGAGCGTGAAGTCGTTGTGCACCACCGGCACGCCCAGGAGGCGAGCACCTTCCACCAGATCGGGGCAGGGTGGTTCACCCGGCACGCTGTTGGCGTGGATCACCGCCTGCAGGTCACGGGCACGAGCCTCGGCGTTCCACAGCCGCACGCGCAACTCCGCGACCCACTGCGTCTGCTCGGCCGCATGCCGCAGGGCGAGGTCGCGGTCGAGTTCCGCCGCAGCGAGCGCATCGGTGTTCGTCGGTGCGCTCGGCGCCGGCCGTGTCTCGAGTTCGAGGCGAAGGCGATCGCGCTCGGCCGCCACTCGTTGCAGGTCGTCGATACGAGCCCGCAGTGTCTCGACCTCACGGTCGGACGTCTCGGCGCGCCGCGGCCGAGGTCTCAGCGCACCGCGCAGCATCCAGGCAGCGACACCACCGATCAACGCAGCGGCCACGAGCCACCACGCCCACATCACCAGTGTGTAGAACACCCTGTCACCTCCTCAGCCCTGCACCTTGATCGCGAACACGACGCGACGACTCTTCTCGGGTATCTCCTTGCCGTCGGCACCGAGCACCGGCTGCGTGACGCCGAACCCTACGGCCGAGAGGTCGGCCGCCGGAACGCCCCACTGGGCCAATGCTGCCAGAACCGCCTGCGCGCGCTGTTCGCTGAGCGCAAGGTTCTTCACAGGATCGCCCTCGCTGTCGGTGTGCCCCTGCACTTCGATGCGCACCCCGGAGAACCGCTTGGCCAGGCCCGCCACACGTTGCACGGTGTGCACCGACGCGGCAGCGATGTCGATGGATCCGCGCTCGAAGAGAATCGGTTCGGTTGCCACGTACGCGTTGAGTTCGTCCTGCAGCCCTGCGGCCTCCGTCGCGCCCGCCACTGGTCGGGGGATCAACACGGCCTCCACCCCGGCCGCGGTGGCAACGGTGGCGAACTGAGCGCGGGCAGCCTCATCGGTGTACGCACCTCGGGCGAGCACGCCGTTCGAGCCCCACCCCACCTCGCCGGCCTCCAGCGGTACCACCATGTAGTGCACCAGTACCGCCAGTCGCGCCGCGTCCGCATCGCTGAGGCCGACCGCCGGGTCGACGGTGAGGGCGTCGAGCACGTTCAACGGGTCGAGAGTGGCTGCCGCAACACCCACGAGTTGATCATGTTGTTCGCTGCTCCTCACCGCCCCGGTCAGCGCCAACACACCACCCTGGTAACTGACCGACACCACCGGTGGAACAGGAACGACCGTGGTGGGCGGCACCGTGCTCACCGGGACGGTCGACGGTGGCACCGTGGTGGGTGACGTCGAGGTCGACGGTGACGACGACGTGGTGGTGGCACCGCTCGACACGGTGGTCGACGGAACCGGGGCGCCGGTGCACGAGGGGTCGAGCCCCAGCGAGTGCACGCCATCGACCGAACGACCGATTCGCAGCACCTCCGACGGCTTGGCGAGCGGGCCGGGGCAGGTCAGCGTGCCGGACTGTCCGCGGAATTCGACATCGACCAGCACGTTGGCGCTCCCGAGTCGGTCGCCCACCCGTCGTACGAGGTCGTTCTGGATGGCTGGCACGTTCACCACGACGCCGAGAACGAACAGCAGTTGCAGTGCGATGGCAGCGCCGAACACGATGCCGCGCCGGGTGCGCACGGCACGGCGCGCGCGAAGCGAACGGCGGGACGATGCGAAAGCCATTGCCCAAAGACTACGTTCCACGGCATGAGCCCCTCTCGTCGTGAAGTGCTGTTCGGCGCGCTCGCCACCGCCGTGCTGGCCTCCTGCGGTGACACGTCATCGTCGCCAGCCACCACGCTCGCCCCGTTCCAGGTGGTGCAGCGCTTCCCTGACAGCCCGCTCTTCACCCCTGGGCCGGTGCGACTGCCGGTCAGCATCAGCGACGGGCAGAACCTCCTCACCACGGGTCCCGCGTCCATCGCCGGGACGATCCAGACCATCGACGGCGAGAAGGTGACCGACATCACCGCCACGCTGCGCGCCAACGGCATCGCCGTGCCCTACTGGGAGGTACGGGCAACCATCGCGACGGCCGGGTTCTATGCGCTGCGCCTCACGGGGGACGACGGCAACGGAGCCGCCTTCCAGGTGTTCGAACCGGCGGACGTTGCGTCACCCCTCACGGGTTCGCCGATGCCCCCGTTCCTCACACCCACCGTCGACAACCACCGCGGTGTGGAGCCGTACTGCACGCTCACACCCGATCCGTGCCCGTTCCATTCGGTCACCCTCACGGACGCGCTGAAGAGCGGCAAGCCGGTCGCCTACATCGTCGGAACCCCTGCCCACTGCCAGACCGGTACGTGCGCGCCCGGCCTCGAGTTCCTCGTCACCGAGGGCACGCGCCTCGGTGATGCAGTGGTGATGGTGCACGCCGACGTCTATGCCGACGACGCCGCCACGAGAGTGGCGCCGGCCGTGGAGGCGCTCAACGTCGACTACGAGCCGATCGTCTACCTCTGCGACGCCACGGGTGTGGTGGTCGACCGTCTCGACGGTGTGTGGGACCGCGATGAACTCCGCGAGCGCCTCGACCTGCTGACGAAGGCGTGAGGCGCTGGGCGAACCGGTTCAGCTGAACGACTGGCCGCACCCGCAGGTGCGCGTGGCGTTCGGGTTGGTGATGGCGAAGCCGCTCTGGTCGAGCCCGTCCTTGTAGTCGAGCGTGGCGCCAACCAGCAGTTGGGCCGAGGCCGGGTCGACGACGACCTGCACCACACCGTCGGCAGCATCGAAGGCAGCCTTCTCGTCGTCCGCGGCGATGTCGCCGTCGAAGAACATCTCGTAGGCGAAACCGCTGCAGCCGCCGGGGCGGACGGCGACGCGCAGGGCCAGATCGGTGGCACCCTCGGCCTCGAGCAGTTGCTTCACCTTGCGGGCAGCGGTGTCGGTGAGCGTGATCACGTGACTTCCTCCTGGAAGTGGGAACCGGCGGTTGCTGTGGCGAGTGTACAGCGGAATTACCGTAGGCTTCACTTCGTGATTCCGGCCTCCCCCTCGGCTGCGGCACCCAGTGCCGACGACGTGATGACGATGCTGCGAGCCGTCATCGACCCCGAACTCGGCGCCGAC
>CAZQPJ010000213.1:0-4728 GCA_964595105.1 uncultured Bifidobacterium sp. | reverse complement strand
GTCACCTGTGCCGTGGTGGCGGTCTCGAGCGGCGATGGCCTCAGCGAACTGTTCTGGCAGTTGGGCGTGCAGGGCGTGGTGACGGGCGGTCAGACGCTGAACCCGTCGACCGCCGAATTGCTGGCAGCCGTGGAGGCGGTCAACGCGCAGCAGGTGGTGGTGCTGCCCAACAACAAGAACATCATCCCGGTGGCCGAGCAGCTCGACGCGCTCACCTCGAAGCGGGTGGTGGTGGTGCCCACGAAGTCGATGCCCGAAGCATTGGCCTGCCTCGTGGTGTACGACCCGGAGGCCGATGTCGACACCAACGGCGACGAGATGACGGATGCCGCCGAGTCGGTGGCCACCGGCGAGGTCACCCAGGCGGTGCGCGCCACGAACAGCGATGTGGGCCCCATCGGAGAGGGCGACTGGATCGGGCTGGTGCGTGGCGACGGCATCGTGGCGGTCAGCGGCACGCTCGACGGTGCCATCCACGCCCTGCTCGAACACCTGGTCGGCGACTCCAGCGAGATCGTCACCGTGGTCGAGGGAGCAGATGCCACCGCAGGCTCCACCGATCTGCTGCGAGCATGGCTCGAGGAGCATCGTCCCGACGCGACCGTGGAGGTCCACCGCGGCGGCCAGCCGCTCTACCCCTATCTGTTCGGGGTTGAATGACCGACGGGGCTCGCGAACTCACCTTCCGTGATCTCGCCGCCATCGGTGTCGATCGGCTGAAGGGTGTCGGCGACAAGAAGCTCGAAGGGCTGCGCGAGGTGGGCATCCACACGGTGCTCGACCTCCTCACCACCTACCCGCGCCGCTGGGTCGACCGGACCAATGAATGCCGGGTGAGTGACCTCGAGGCCGGACGAGAGGCGCTGGTTCTCGTAGCCGTGCGCAGCGTCAGCAAGCGCATGGGTCGCAATCGTCGCCCCATCGTGGAAGCGGTGGTGGGCGACGGCAGCGGGCGTCTGCACGTGGTGTTCTTCAACCAACCCTGGCGCGAGCGTCAGTTCCGTGAGGGCCTCCAGATCGCCCTCTTCGGCAAGGTCGAGATGTACCGGGGTGGTCTTCAGATGAGCAATCCGATCGTCGACCTCATCGGCGACCGCACCGGTCGCATCGTTCCCATCTACCCGCAGAGCGAGAAAGTGGCCCTCAGCACCTGGGAGATCGCCGGGTGGGTGGAGGACGCGCTGCGTCGCTGCGAGCCACGCGGCATCGCCGATGCGGTGCCCGTCCACATCACGGATCGGCTCGACCTGATGAGTCGGCATCAAGCGCTGACGAGCATCCACACACCCGAGACCTACGCCGAGAAGGAGGCAGCGCGCCGCCGCCTCGCGTTCGATGAGCTGCTGCGCGTGCAGACGCTGCTGGTGATGCGCAAGCGGGCACTCGAGCGAGAGCAGCGCGGCATTCGGCACGACGTGAGCGGGGAGCTCGTGGGTCGGCTGCGGTCGGCGCTGCCGTACCGGCTCACCGGGGCGCAGGAGCGTGCCATCGCCGAGATCGAGCACGACCTTGCCGGCCCCCACCCGATGCACCGTCTCCTGCAGGGTGACGTGGGTGCCGGCAAGACCCTGGTGGCGGTCAGTGCGATGCTGACAGCGGTGCAGGGTGGGCACCAGGCGGCCCTGATGGCACCCACCGAGGTGCTGGCCGAGCAGCATGCCGCCGGTGTTCGGCGGCTGCTCCAGGATGTCACGGTTCCCGACCCAGGCAACCTCTTCGGCGATCGGCCCCTGCGAGTGGAGTTGCTCACCAACCGGGTGACGGGCGGTGACCGGCGCGATGTGCTGGCAGGCCTCGCCGGTGGTGCGGTCGACATCGTCATCGGTACCCACGCCCTCATCCAGGAGGGTGTCGACTTCCACAGTCTCGGCGTGGTGGTGGTCGACGAGCAGCACCGCTTCGGCGTGGAGCAGCGGGCGGCGTTGCGCGCCAAGGGCGATGACGGTGCGGTGCCCGACGTGCTGGTGATGACCGCAACACCCATTCCGCGCACGGCTGCAATGACCGTGTACGGCGATCTCGATGTGAGTGTGCTCGACGAACTGCCGCCGGGACGCACGCCCATCAGCACGCATTGGGCGAACGGCCCGCTGATGGAACAGGCTGCCTGGGCGACCGTGCGCGAGCACGTGGCCGACGGCAGGCAGGCGTACGTGGTGTGTCCGCTCATCGACGAGAGCGAGAAGCTCGAGGTGGCCTCGGCGAACGAGACGTTCGAACGACTGCAGCACCTCGACCTGAAGGGGCTGCGACTGGGCCTGCTCCACGGCCGGTTGCCGAGCGCCGAGAAGGAAGCCGTGATGGAATCGTTCCGCCACGGCGACCTCGACGTGCTGGTGGCCACCACGGTCATCGAGGTCGGGGTCGACGTTCCGAACGCCACCGTGATGGTGATCCTCGATGCCGACCGTTTCGGCATCGCGCAGTTGCACCAACTGCGCGGGCGGGTCGGTCGTGGCCAGCACCACAGCACGTGTTGGCTCGTCACCCAGGAGGTGGAGGACGAGAACGCTCGCGTGCAGGCATTGGTCGACAGCACCGATGGGTTCGTGCTGGCCGAGATCGACCTCGAACTCCGGGGTGAGGGAACGCTGATGAACACGGCGCAGAAGGGGAGGAGCGACCTCAAGCTCGCATCGCTCCGCCGCGATCGGGAGCTGGTGGAGACAGCACGGCAGGTCGCATTCGAACTGGTCGACGATGATCCGTTCCTCGACTCCCACACCGTGCTGCGCGACGAGTTGGCGCTGCTGTTCACCGACGACAGCGAGGAGTTCCTCTTCAAGAGTTGAGGGTGCCGAGCGGATGAGCATCCCAACCGACAGAATGAGCCCATGCGCCGCCTCGCCACCACACTCGCCGTGGGCCTGTTTGCCCTGTCAGCCTGCTCCGGTTCGGGCGAAAGTGGGTCCACGACGGCGCCCACGATGACGGCGGCGCCCACGTCGGCCGTCGCTAGTACCACGGTGCCGTCTCCCGACCCGGGTGAACCCGAGGGCACGGCCACCTTCTCCGGGCTCGAACAGACCCACGTCGACACGCCGGTGCAGTACCCGCAGACCCCGCCGGTCGGTGGTCCGCACAACCCGCAGTGGCAGACCTGCGCGTTCTACGACAAGCCGATCATGACCGAGCGTGGTGTGCACAGCATGGAGCACGGTGCGGTCTGGATCACCTACTCGCCCGACCTGCCCGCCGACCAGGTCGACGTGCTGAGAACGCTGCAGGCATCGGGCCGAGAGGTGCTGGTGAGCCCGTTCGACGGCCTCCCGTCGCCGGTGGTGGCCTCGGCGTGGGGAAAGCAGTTGCAGTTGCCGGCCGCCGCCGACCCGCGCCTGCCGGTGTTCGTCAGCATGTTCGACGACGGCCCGCAGACACCCGAACTCGACACGCCGTGCGCAGGCGGGGTCGACGAAACAGTCGGCTGAGCCGGCGAGCGGGCCGTCAGGCGTCAGCCCCCTCGTCGGGCAGCACGAGGTCCCAACGGTCGAGGCAGTCCTCGCACCGGTAGGCCACGATGTCGCCGGGGAGCCAAGCCCCGTCCTCAGGAGCATGGGTCAGCAGGTGGCACCTGCCGCCACAGTCGACGCACACGATGACGGGTTCGGGAGCCAGCACGCCCGTAGTCTGGCCCACATGCGTGTGATCGCGGGTGCGTTCGGAGGTCGGAAACTGGTGGCCCCCGAAGGGCTCACCACCCGGCCCACCACCGACAAGGTCCGTCAAGCGGTGTTCAACTCGCTCGGCAGCATGGGTGTCGTCGAAGGCGCGGTGGTTGCCGACCTCTACGCGGGCTCGGGCGCCCTGGGCATCGAGGCGCTCTCGCGTGGCGCCGAGAAGTGCGTGTTCGTGGAGCGCGACCGTGCAGCGCTGCAGGCACTGCGCAGCAACATCGCCACGCTGGACCTGGCCGATCGGTGCACGGTGCACGCGACCGACGTGTTGGCGTGGGTGCCGGCCATGCGCAACATCGACATCGCCTTCATCGACCCGCCCTACGAGTTCTCGGCATGGTCGACCCTGCTCGGGCTGGTGCAGGCGGGCATGGTGGTGGCGGAGGCCGACGATCCCGTGGAAGCACCCGAGGGGTGGCGCCAGGTGCGGTCGCGGCGGTACGGACGCACATGGGTCACCGTGCTCGAACGGCTAAGTTGAGGCTCCGCATGGCAACCGTCCTGTATCCCGGCAGCTTCGATCCGCTCCATCTTGGGCACATCGACGTCATCGAGCAGTCGGTCGCGCTCTTCGGCAAGGTCATCGTGGGTGTGATGCACAACCCCACCAAGGCCACCGGCATGTTCACCCTCGAGCAGCGGGTCAGCATGATCAAGGAGAGCATCTCCTACCTGCCGAGCGTGAAGGTCACCCACTTCGAAGGCCTCGCTGTCGATGCCGTGAAACAGGTGAAGGCCGCGTTCATCGTGAAGGGCCTGCGCACGGGCGGCGACTTCGAGGTCGAGCAGCAGATGGCGCACACCAACCACGCCGTCAGCGGTGTCCGCACGGTCTACCTGCCCTGCAAGCCGGCGCTCGTCAGCATCAGCAGCCGTTTCATCCGCGAGATCGCCCAGTACGGTGGCGATGTCACCTCACTCGTGCCCGCCCCTGTCGCTGCCGAACTGGCACGTCTGTTCCCCGGAACCTCCGCCACCTGACCCCACCGAGAGCCATGAGCAACGACGACCACTACGACGACCCGCAGATCGACGAGTTCGACGACTCCGACGC
>CAZQPJ010000212.1:0-4742 GCA_964595105.1 uncultured Bifidobacterium sp. | reverse complement strand
GGGCCGGGGCCGGGGCCGGGGCGGGGCCGGGGTGGGGGTGGGGGTGGCCAGGCGGCCGAGGAGGGGTTCGGGTGTCAGGCGAGGGGGGTGACGGGGGAGCCGGTGGAGATGGTGCCGGGCTGCAGCACGGTGCAGTAGACACCCACGGCTTGGCCGAGGTCGCGCACCACGTGGCGCAGGATGGCGCGGTCGGCGGGCGTCCGGTCGTCGATCTGCTTGGTGATGGCGGCGCACCGCGGGCAGTCGTTGACGACCTCGATCACCGCCGTGCCCACCCGGAAGCGTCGACCTGCCCAGCCCAACTCGGGGTGACCGAGCTCGTGGCCGGTGTCGATCACGAACGACGGTCGGAACCGGCGGACGTCGATGATGGAATCGGGTACGGCCTCCGCCATCGCCCGCAGCGCCGAGGTGCTCATCACCATCAACGGGTAGCAGTCGTGAAACGCACCGGGCGGCGAGTCGAACTCCATCACCGCGGGCCCGAACTTGGTGAAGTCGGGAAGCGGCTCGTGCTCCTCTCGACCGAAGATGCCGCGCAGGTGGGCCATCGGGTCGGGCATGTCGGTGGGGCGGCGACGGAAGTAGTCGAGGTCGTCGGCCGACCGCAGCTTCTCGAGCCGAACTGGCGTGCCGAGCGCGTGGGACAGCACGGCGTCCACATCAGAGGACGACGAGTGAGTGGTGACGCCTGCCGGTGTGGCGATGAGTACACCGCCGTCAGCGTCGACGGCGGCCGCCAACTGCATGATGCCCGGCGTCTGCCGACAGTTGGCGAGGTTGCCGGTGGTGGCGTCGCGCAGCGCCCACGTGCGGTCGCCCACGATCCCGTGCTCATCGAGCTCGGCGGACGGCACGGTTGACCCGATGAGCGACTTCACCGGATACCGCCAGATCTCGTGCACCTCCATGTCAGCCGTCCACGAAGGTGTTGCAGAGGTCGATGAGGTCGCGCAGATCGCCGTAGCCGTGCTTGCCGAACGAGAACGAGATGCGCGGCAGGTGCACCACGTCGTCGTCGCGCACCTCGGGCGGATAGGCCGGCGCGCGTTGAATGGTGCAGCCGCTGCAGAGATGGGCGAACTGGGTGTTCAGTAGCGTCAGCTGGTCGTCGGTGGGTGCCTGCTGGAGTCTGATCACCAGCGTGTCGCCCACGTATCGCATCGAGTGATAGTTGCGATAGAAGCCGGTGACCTCGTCGACCGCGATGTCGACGCTGTCGGTGATGAGGTAGAGGTGACGGTCGGCAGCGGACACGAGGCCACGAGCCACCAGTTGTTCGCGCACAAAGTCGTCGACGGTCTCCCAGTAGGGGTCGCCGGGCACGTCGAGGAGCACGATCGGCACGGGCATGCCCTTCCCGGTCTGGGTGAGCGTGAGCAGTTCGAACATCTCGTCGAGCGTGCCGAAGCCGCCCGGCAGGCAGATGAACCCCTTGCTCTCCTTGATGAGCATCAACTTGCGGGTGAAGAAGTACTTCATGCTCACGTACTTCTGGTCGCCGGCGATGATGGGGTTGGCGCTCTGTTCGAACGGCAGGCGTATCGACACACCGATCGACCGCTCTCGGCCGGCTCCTTCCATGCCTGCTTCCATGATGCCGGGGCCTGCTCCGGTGATGACCATCCATCCGTGGGCGGCGAGGCGTTCCGCCACCTGCCGTGCCGCGTCGTAGAGCGGGTCGTCCTTCCGGGTGCGTGCCGAGCCGAAGATGCTCACCTTCGGGTCGGCGGGTACGTCGCCGAACATCGCGAACGCGTCGGTCATCTCACGCAGCGCTGCCGAGGCGATCTTCATGTCGAGCGTGGCGGGCTGGTGCAACACGAGGTCGACGGCGGCGCGCAACAACTCGCGTGCATGTCGGCGGGAGGCGCTGGGTGGAATGGTGTCGAGCAGCGACGCGAAGAGTTCGTCGGCAGGGTGCGTGTCGGTCACGCCGCCGAGGCTAGGCGAGCGTGGCTGCCTTCTGGGCCAGCGCCTCGAGCAGCTCGTCGAAGCTCTTCTGGAAACTGGCAACACCCTCGCGCTCGAGCTTGGCAGCCACGTCGTCGAGGTCGACGCCCACTGCGCTGATGGCATCCCACTGGCGGGCCGCTTCATCGGTGTCGACATCGATGGTGCGGGCGACGGTGCCGTGATCTGCGAACGCCTCGATGGTGGCATCGGGCAGCGTGTTCACGGTGTGAGGGCCGATGAGCGTGTCGACGTAGAGCGTGTCGGGGTACGCCGGATTCTTGGTGGAGGTGCTCGCCCACAGCGGCCGCTGCACGGCGGCACCGTCGGCAGCGAGTGCCTCCCAGCGCGGGCCGCTGAACGTGCGCTGGAACGCACGGTAGGCCAGTTTGGCCTGCGCCACCGCGGCCGTGCCTCGCAGGGCGAGGGCCTCCGGGCTGCCGATGGCGTCGAGCCGGGCATCGACCTCGCTGTCGACCCGGCTGATGAAGAAACTCGCCACGCTGGCCACCTTGGCGAGATCGGCGTCGACGGTGCCGGCGTACTGCTCGAGGCCGTCGATGTAGGCGTCCATCACCTTCTGGTAGCGGTCGAGACTGAAGATGAGCGTCACGTTGATGTTGCGCCCCTCGGCGATCATCTGCCGAATGGCGGGCAGACCGGCCTCGGTGCCCGGGATCTTCACCATCAGGTTCGGGCGGGCGACCTTCAGGTGGAGGTCGCGGGCGGCCGCCTCGGTGCCCGGGCCGTCGTGCGCCAGGCCCGGGTCGACCTCCACGCTCACATACCCGTCACCGCCGAAGCTGTGCTGGTGCAGTGGTGCGAACAGGTCGAGCGCGCCGTGGATGTCGCGCAGCACCATGGCCCAGTAGTGGTCGATGGTGCTGCCGCCCTCGGCCACCAGAGCCCGGAACTGGTCGTCGTAGTCGGCCGAACCCTGGATGGCCTTCTGGAAGATGGTGGGGTTGCTGGTGAGGCCGCGGATGCCCGACTGGATGAGGTGTTCGAGCGTGCCGCCAGTGAGGTAACTGCGCTTCAGGTTGTCGAGCCACGGGCTCTGACCCTGCTCGTGGTACAGGTGTGCGAGACGGTCCATGGTCACCCCTTGCCCTTGGCGAGCGCCGTGGCGCGGGCCACCACGTTCGCGACGTTCATACCGAGTTCGGCCAGCACCGTGCCCCCGGGAGCGCTGGCCCCGAAGCGGTCGATGCCCACTGCGTCGTCGGCCCAGCGATGCCAACCGAGGGTGACCCCGGCCTCCACCGACAGCACGGGCACGCCTGCCGGCAGCACCGACGAGCGGTACTCGGCGGGCTGCGCCTCGAAGCGGTCCCAACTGGGCATGCTCACCACCGAGGCGGTGACGCCCTGTTGCCCGAGTACCTCGGCTGCCTCCACGCACAGGCTGACCTCCGAGCCGGTGGCCAGCAGTACCACCTGTGCGCCGTCTGCCGCACGCACCACGGCGGCACCGCGAGCCACGGCGCTGCCATCGGTGCACACGGTGACGTTCTGGCGGGTGAGCACCAGTGCCGTGGGGCCGTGGTGTTCCACGGCGGCGCGCCATGCAGCGCTGGTCTCGTTGGCGTCGGCAGGGCGGATGACCTGCAGCCCGGGAATGGCCCGCAGCGTGGCCACGTGTTCGACGGGCTGGTGCGTGGGGCCGTCCTCGCCAACGCCCACCGAGTCGTGTGTGAACACGAACACCACCTTCGCGCCGCTCAGCGCAGCGAGGCGCACGGGTGGCCGCATGTAGTCGAGGAACACGAAGAACGTGCCGCCGGCCGGCAGCACGCCACCGTGCAGCGCCATGCCCACCATGAGGCTGCCCATGCCGTGCTCGCGGATGCCGTAGTACACCTGCCGGCCGTCGGGTTGCTCGGGGGTCATGGGCACTTGGCCCGCCAGCTTCGTGCCGGTGTTGCCGGTGAGGTCTGCGGCTCCAGCCACCAGACCCGGCACGGACGACAGTGTGGCGTTGAACGCCTTCTCGATGGCCACGCGTGTGGCGATCTTCTCGCCCTGCTCGTATGCAGGCAGGGCGTCGGTCCAACCGGGAAGGCCCGTGGCGCTCCAGCAGGCGTCCCACACGGCCGAGTCGACGCCCGACGCGGCGAAGCGAGCCTGCCACGCGCCCTGCACCGCAGCGCCGCGCTCGGCGCAGTGCTGGCGATAGGCGTTCACGAGTTCGTCGGGGGCCCAGAAGGGCTCGTCGGGGATGCCCATCACGGCCTTCGTTCGACCCACCTGCTCGGCATTGAACGGGTTGCCGTGCGCCTCGTGTCGGTCGGTGAGGTCGGGGCTGGGGAAGCCGATGTGCGAACGCAGCACCACCAGGCTGGGTCGGTCGGCGACGGCCATCGCCCGCCGTATGCCTGCCTCGAGCGCGTCGAGGTCGTCGGCGACCTCACCGAGTTGCTCCACGTGCCAGCCGTACGAGGTGAACCGGGCCACCACGTCGTCGCTGTAGGTGAGGTTGGTGTCGCCATCGATGGTGATGTGGTTGTCGTCGTAGATGCACACCAGTCCGCCGAGGCGCTGGTGGCCTGCCAACGAGGCAGCCTCGTGACTGATGCCCTCCATCAGACAGCCGTCACCAGCCACCACGAACGTGTGGTGGTGCATCACGTCGGCACCGAAGCGGCCACGCAGGTGACGCTCGGCGAGCGCCATGCCCACGGCGTTGGCGAACCCCTGGCCGAGAGGACCGGTGGTGACCTCGACGCCCGCCGTGTGACCCACCTCGGGGTGCCCCGGCGTTGCCGAACCCCACTGGCGGAACGCCTTGA
>CAZQPJ010000211.1:0-4757 GCA_964595105.1 uncultured Bifidobacterium sp. | reverse complement strand
AGGAGCACCAGCCCGACATCCTCGGCATGTCGGCGCTGCTCACCACCACCATGCCGTACATGAAGGTGGTCATCGACACGCTGAAGGAGCGCGGCCTGCGCGAGAAGTACATCGTGCTGGTGGGCGGTGCACCGCTGAACGAGGAGTTCGGTGCTGCCATCGGCGCCGACGCATACTGCCGCGACGCCGCCGTGGCCTCGGAGACCGCCAAGCAGCTCGTGACGGCGCGGCGCCGCAGCCCCGAGCCGCCCGGCCCGTCCGTCTGACCCGCACATGTCGCAGCCTCTCGTGCTGGCGTGCGGAGCGCTGGTGAGCGAGCTCCGCGGCGTGCTCGCCGCCTCCGGCATCGACCAGCACATCGAGGTGCGTTACCTGCCGGCCAACCTCCACAACCAACCCGACCGCATCGTGCCCGCACTCGACACACTGCTCGACGAACTCGATCCTCACGGTGACCGCACCGTGCTGCTCGGCTACGGCGACTGCGGCACCGGCGGGCACATCGACGCCCTTCTCGCACGGCGACCCCACGTGCGCCGACTGCCGGGCGACCACTGCTACGAGTTCTTCACCGGCACCGACGAGTTCCGCGAACTCGCCGAGGCCGAGTTGGGCACGTTCTTCCTCACCGACTTCCTGGCCAAGCACTTCGACGCACTCGTGTGGCAGGGCCTCGGACTCGACCGGCACCCTGAGCTCCGACAGGCCTATTTCGGGCACTACACGCGAGTGCTGCTGTTGAGCCAGACCACCGACGACACCGTGGTGTCGGCTGCCCGTCGCGCCGCCGACATGCTCGGTCTGCGCTTCGAGCACCAGCACGTCGGGCTGCAGCAGTTCCACGAGGCCGTGGGCCTCACGATCCGGGAGGTGGCATGACATGTCGCGAAGGAACAAGGACGAGATCGTGCTCATCATGTGGCGCGACATTCCCGCACAGGTGAACGGCACGCTGGCCGGCGCCAAGCACGGCTACATCCTCCCCCACCGGTTCCAGAAGGCAATCGACCGCGCCGCCATGGTGGCCGGCAAGAAGGACGCCCACGAGTACGTCGGCGAGATGCGGCGGGTCAGCTACCCGATCACCGAGAGCGATCTCGTGGCCTGCGTCGAGGGCATCGCCGCCCGCATCGACGAGGAGTTCACCAACGAGCGTCTCCACGCGCTCGTCGACAACGGCGGGTGGGACCCCCACTCGCCCGAGCACACACAGGAAGAACAATGACCCACACCGTCATCAGCTCCGCCACCAAGGAAGTGGTCATCGGCTTCGACCGACCCTTCGTGATGATCGGTGAGCGCATCAACCCCACCGGCCGCAAGTTGCTGGCCGAGGAGATGAAGAACGGCGACTTCAGCCGCGTCGAGGCCGATGCCCTGGCCCAGGTGGCTGCCGGCGCGCAGATGCTCGACGTGAACGCCGGCATCCCGCTGGCCGACGAGCCCGCCCTGCTGGCCCGTGCGGTGCAGCTGGTGCAGAGCATCACCGACGTGCCGCTCTCGATCGACTCGAGCATCATCGAGGCGCTCGAGGCCGGGCTCGCCGTCTACAAGGGCAAGGCCCTCGTCAACTCGGTCACCGGCGAGGACGAGGTGCTCGAGCGTGTGCTGCCGCTGGTGGCCAAGTACGGCGCCGCCGTGGTGGCCATCAGCAACGACGAGACCGGCATCAGCACCGACCCCGACGTGCGCTTCAACGTAGCGAAGAAGATCGTGCAGCGGGCAGCCGACCACGGCATCCCCGCGCACGACGTGGTGGTCGACCCCTTGGTGATGCCCATCGGCGCCATGGGCACCGCCGGCCGCCAGGTGTTCGCGCTGCTGCGACGCCTCGTGAGCGAGCTGAAGGTGAACACCACCTGCGGCGCCAGCAACGTCAGCTTCGGCCTGCCGGCACGCAACAACATCACCGGCACGTTCCTCTCAATGGCCATTGCCAACGGCATGACCTCCGCCATCATGAACCCGCTCCACCCCGAGGTGAAGACCATGGTGATGGCGGCCGACGTGCTGGCGGGCAACGACCAGGACTGCATGGCCTGGATTCGCGCCAACCGCGACCCCGACGCCGCTGGCGGCGCCCGCGAGGGACGCGCCGGCGGTGGCCGTCGCGGCCGAAGGGGCGAATAGTCCGCATGCCCCGCGTCGTCTTCACCCCGTCGGGCCTCGATGCCGAGGTGGCCGTTGGCACCACGGTGCTGCAGGCTGCGCGCGACCTCGGCGTCGACCTCGATTCGGTGTGTGGCGGACGCGGCATCTGCGGACGCTGCCAGGTGACCTTCACGCCCGGCTCGTACGCGAAGTGGGCCATCGACACCGATGCCGATGCGTTGAGCCCGTGGGGTGACACGGAGGCCGAGTACGACCGACGCCGCGGCATGAAGCCCGATCGACGCCTCGGCTGCTGCGCGACGGTGCAGGACGACGTGGTGCTCGACGTGCCGCCGGAGAGCCAGGTGCACCGGCCGGTGGTGCGCAAGAGCCTCGACCTCACGGATGTGGTGCTCGACCCGGCGGTGACGCTGTCGTACATCGAGTTGCCGCCGTCGGTGCTCGGCGATGCCGAGAGCATGAGCGACCTCGTGGTGGCCGAGCTCGCCTCGGCACACCATCGCACGGCGGCCCGACTCGACCTCCAGGCACTGCAGCAGGTGCACAAGGCGTTCGCCGGCATCGACCGCGGCGCCACGGTGGCGATGCGCGGCGATGTGGTGGTGGCGGCGTGGCCGGGCTACGTCGACCGAGCGGTCGGCGTGGCAGTCGACATCGGCAGCACCACCATCGCTGGCCACCTGTGCGACCTGTTCACCGGCGAGATCCTCGGCTCTGCAGGCCGCATGAACCCACAGATCCGGTTCGGCGAAGACCTCATGAGCCGCGTCAGCTACGTGATGATGAACCCGGGCGGCGAGCGTCAGCTCACGGAGGCGGTTCGCACCGCGCTCGACGAGCTCATCGACGAACTGTGCGAGCAGGCCGGGGCCGACCGTGGCGAGATCCTCGAGATCGTGCTGGTCGGCAACCCGATCATGCATCACATCGTGGCGGGCATCGACCCCACCCCGCTCGGTCAGGCGCCCTTCACACTGGCCACCGCCGAGGCCATCTCGGTGCGTGCCGAACAGTTCGACCTCCACTGCCCCAACGCGCAGGTGTACCTGGCTCCGTGCATCGCCGGGCACGTCGGCGCCGACACGGCCGCTGTCATCCTGTCGGAGGGCCCGCACCGCTCGCCCACCACCCAGCTGCTCGTCGACGTGGGCACGAATGCCGAGATCGTGCTCGGCGACCAGCATCGCCAGTTCGCCGCCAGCAGCCCCACCGGCCCCGCCTTCGAGGGCGCCCAGCTCAGCTGCGGCCAGCGCGCCACCGCAGGTGCCATCGAGCGCGTGCGCATCGACCGCACCACGCTGGAGCCCCGCATCAAGGTCATCGGCAGCGACCTCTGGAGCGACGAGCCAGGCTTCGCCGAATCGGTGGAGTCGCTCGACATCTCCGGTATCTGCGGATCGGGCATCATCGAGGTGATCGCCGAGATGTACCTCGCCGGCATCATCGACCAGGACGGCGTGGTGCAGGGCCACCTCGCGGAGCGCTCGCCTCGCGTGGTGGAGGACGGCCGCACGTTCAGTTACGTGGTGCACGAGGCCGACGGGGTGCGGCTGCGCATCACCCAGAACGATGTGAGGGCCATCCAGTTGGCGAAGGCCGCACTGCGCGCCGGTATCGAACTCTTGATGCAGCACGCCGGGCTCACCGAGTTGACCGACATCCGCCTTGCGGGCGCCTTCGGAAGCCACATCGACCCCGTGTACGCGTTGGTGCTCGGCCTCGTTCCCGATTGCGCGGTTCCACAGGTCCGCTCCGTCGGCAACTCGGCCGGGGCCGGCGCCGTGCGAGCACTGCTGAGCATGACGGCCCGCCGCGAAATGGAGACCGCTGTCCGCGGCGTCACGAAGATCGAGACGGCCACCGAGCCCGCCTTCCAGGCCGAGTTCGTGGCAGCCATGGCATTCCCCCACGCCACCGCCCCCTCACCTCACCTCTCCACCGTGGTGGACCTGCCGGCGCGCACCGCGTCGGGGTCGACCGGTGGCGAACGAACCGGCCGCCGGCGTCGGGCCCGCGGCGACAAGGAGGAACAGTGACCGACAGTCATGCTGCCGATGCTCCGGCCGGCCGCCGCTCCGGTGGCCGCGCCGGTCGCGCCGCACTCCGTGCTGCTTCGGTGGTCGAGCGTGTCCCGTACCTCACGCGCACCATGAAGCCGTTCGAGATCCTCTCCGACGAGGCGCTCGCTGCCATCGAGTACACCGCCGACACGGTGCTCGAGGAGGTCGGAATCGAGGTTCGCGACTACCCCGAGGCGCTGCCGATGTTCGCCCGCGCGGGCGCCATGGTCGACGGCACTCGCGTCCGCTTTCCCCGCGGGATGTGCCGCGAGATCGTGTCGAAGAACGCGCCGGCCCAGTACGTGCAGCACGGCCGCAACCCGGCCAACAACGTCGTCATCGGCGGCAACCACACCGTGTTCGCCCCCAACTACGGTTCACCCTTCGTTCACGACCTCGACGGCGGCCGGCGCTATGCGACACTCGCCGACTTCCAGAACTTCGTGAAGCTGTCGTACTCCTCGCCCTGGCTGCATCACTCCGGCGGCACCGTGTGCGAGCCCGTCGACGTGCCCGTCAGCAAGCGCCATCTCGACATGGTGTACTCGCACCTCAAGTACAGCGACAAGCCGTTCATGGGTTCGG
>CAZQPJ010000210.1:0-4776 GCA_964595105.1 uncultured Bifidobacterium sp. | reverse complement strand
CCGGTGTTCGCCAGCGACGCCATCTCCTCCACCGCCTACGCCACCGATGAGATCCTCGTGGTGCTCCTTGGTGGCGCCGGCATCGGCTATGCGGCGTTCACCAAACTGGTACCCCTCTCGATCGTGGTGGCGGTGCTGCTGGTCATCGTGGTCAGCAGCTATCGACAGACCATCCACGCGTATCCCAGCGGTGGCGGGAGTTACATCGTCAGCAAGGAGAACCTCGGCAGCGTGCCGTCGCTCGTCGCCGGTTCGTCGCTGCTCGTCGACTACATCCTCACGGTGGCCGTGTCGGTGGCAGGCGGCGTGCTCGCCATCCGGTCGGCGTTCGGGTTCGACAACAAGTGGACCGTACCGATCTGCCTCCTGTGCGTGCTGGTGATGACCCTCGCCAACCTCCGCGGTCTCAAGGAGAGCGGCGCCCTCTTCGCGCCGCCCACCTACATCTACGTCGTGTCACTCATCGTGCTCATCGTGGTGGGCCTCATCCGGGTGTTCGTACTGAAGAACATCGACGCCATCGACCCGGCAAAGGTGAGCCGCGAGGCCGAGGAACTCGCCAAGGGCACCAAGTCGCTCGGGCTCATGATGCTGCTGCGAGCGTTCTCATCGGGTGCCGTCGCACTGTCGGGCGTCGAGGCGGTCAGCAACGGTGTGCCCGCGTTCAAGAAGCCCGAGTCGAAGAACGCCGCGTCGACCATCGTGGTGATGGGCGTCATTCTCGGCACCTGCTTCCTCGGCATCTCCATCCTCGCCGCCCACCTCAAGCCCATCCGCGGCGACGCCGACCCCACAGGGATCGCGCTGATGGCGCAGCAGGTGTACGGCGGCAAGGGCGTGATGTTCTGGATCATGCAGATCTCCACCTTCGCCATCCTCATCCTCGCCGCCAACACGGCATACGCCGACTTCCCGCGCCTGTCGAGCATCATCGCCAAGGACGGCTACCTGCCCCGCCAGTTCGCCAACCGCGGCGACCGACTGGTGTTCTCCAACGGCGTCATCTTCCTGGCAGCGGTGGCGAGCGTTCTCATCATCGTGTTCGACGGCCAGATCTCGTCGCTCATCCCCCTCTATGCATTCGGTGTGTTCACGGGGTTCACCCTCAGCCAGGCGGGAATGGTGATCCACCACATCCGCCTGAAGGAACCGCGCTGGCGCTCGAGCCTCGTCATCAACGCCATCGGCGCGCTCACCACGTTCGTCATCGCCGCCATCGTGGTGGTCTCGAAGTTCACCGAGGGGGCCTGGATTCCCGCCGCCCTCATTCCCATCATGGTGTTCGGCTTCTATTCGATCGGCCAGCACTACAAGAAGGTGAAGCGGTCACTGGCCGTGCCCGAGGGCTACAAGGCGACGCGACCGACCCATTACGTGGTGGTGCTGGTGGGCAAGGTGAACCGTGGTGTCATCGACGCGGTTGCCTACGCCCGCAGCCTCTCCCCCGAGCGCATCATCGCCCTTTCGGTGGTGCAGGACCCCGACGAGGAACGGCTGCTCCACCGCCAGTGGGACGACTACCAGATTCCCATCGAGCTGCACACCGTGTCATCGCCCTACCGCGAACTCACGCGGCCCGTGCTCGCGTTCCTCGACGAGATCGACCAGGAACGAGACGACGACATCATCACCGTCGTCATCCCCGAGTCGGTCACGAAGGTCAGCAGCCAATGGCTGCACAACCAGTCGGCCCTCGCGCTGAAGGCACGCCTGCTCTACCGGCCTCACACCGTGGTGGTGTCGGTGCCCGTTCACATCGACTGATCGCGGAGCCGTACGTCACGTCCGAAATACGGTGTCGGCCACGACACACCCTGCGACTCGGGCCTACGGTGCTCTCATGCGCGTGATCATCAGCGGGGCCAGCGGCCTCATCGGAACAGCTCTCTCCTCGCGTCTGCGTGCCGACGGCCACGACGTGGTGGCTCTGGTGCGCCGGCCAGCGAGACAGCACGAGGTCCAGTGGGACCCTGCCAAGGGGCTCCTGCCCGCCGAGGCGCTCTCCGGTGCCGACGCGGTGGTGAACCTCGCGGGTGCCGGCATCGGCGACCGACGGTGGACCCCCGCGTACAAGCAGGAGATCCTCGACAGCCGCGTGCGAGCCACCTCGCTCATCGCCGAACGGATCGCGGCGAGCAGCCAGCGTCCCTCGGTGCTGCTGAGCGGCTCGGCGATCGGCGCCTACGGCGTGTCGGAAACCGCCGAGTTCGACGAGTCGTCGGCGTTCGGCGACACCTTCCTCGCCGACGTGTGCCGCCAGTGGGAGGCAGCAGCGGCACCCGCAGCCGACGCCGGCACCCGGGTGGCGTTTCTCCGCACCGGCATCGTGCTCAGCAAGAAGGGCGGTGCTCTGAAGAAGCTCCTGCCGTTGTTCAAGTTGGGTCTGGGCGGAAAGTTCGGCCACGGTCGACAGTGGTGGAGCTGGGTGTCGATGACCGACGAGGTCGGCGCCATCGTGCACCTGCTCACGGCTCCGGTGAGCGGCCCGGTGAACCTCACCGGACCCGCACCCACCACCAACGCCGAGTTCACGCGCACGCTCGCCACGGTGATGCACCGACCGGCGTTCGTGCCGGTGCCGTCGTTCGGGCCCAAGCTGTTGCTGGGCAGCGAGCTCGCCGACTCGTTGTTGTTCACCGGCCAGAAGGTGCAGCCTCGGGCGCTCCAAGCGAGCGGCTACGTGTTTGCACATCCCACCGCTGAGGCAGCGCTGCGAGCCGAACTCGGCTGAGCGCACCACCCGCCCACCGGCATCACTGGTCGGCTGTGTCGACGCCCGGCCAGCGAGCCAAGGCGCCGGCAAGATCGAGGCGCCACGTTCCCACGTCGTCGGGCCACTCACCGCGCGGCACTTCCCACATCACCTCGAACTCGATGCCGTCGAGATCCTTCGCGTAGAGGCTCTTGCTGACACCGTGGTCGCTCTCGCCCACGAGCGCGCCGGCCTCGAGCAGGCGGGCACGCATCTCGGCGAGTTCCTCGAGCGTGTGCACCTGCCACGCCAGGTGGTAGAGGCCCACCGAATGGGCGGGCAGGGGCCGATCACCCACGGAGAACAGACCGAGATCGTGGTCGTTGGTGGACCCATCGGCTCGCAGGAAGATCGCATGCTCACCCATGGCGGCCCGCACCTCGAAGCCGAGCACCTGTGTGTAGAACGCCGCGGCACGGCGCGCGTCACGCACGTAGAGCACTGCGTGGTTGAGTCGACGAATGGTCATGGGACGTCCTTCCTGCGAGCCGCGGGCTCAGGCCTTGAGGGCTTCGATCTCGAGCTGGATCTTCACCTTCTCGCCCACCAGTACACCACCGGTTTCGAGGGCAACGTTCCACTCGAGGCCCCAGTCCTTGCGATTCACCTCGGCCTCGGCGCTGAAGCCTGCCTTGGTGTTGCCCCACGGGTCGGTCACCACACCGTCGAACTCGAGCTCGAAGTCGACCGACTTGGTGACACCCTTGATGGTGAGGTCGGTGTGCAGCACGTAGGCGTCGCCGGCCACGCTGATACCGGTGCTCCGCAGCGACATGGTGGGGAACTGGGCGGCATCGAAGAAGTCGGGGCTGAGGAGGTGGCCGTTGCGGCCGTCGTCGTTGGTCTGCACCGAGGCGATCTGCACGGTGGCCTCCACGGTCGACTGCAGCGGATCAGCGGCCACCGTGATGGCGCCGTCGAACTCGGCGAAGCGGCCGCGGACCTTGGCCACCATGAGGTGGCGGGCCACGAATCCAACGGTGGAGTGGCTGTGGTCGATGGCCCACGTGCCGGGGGTGAGAGCGGTGAGGTCTGACATGGTGTCTCCTTGTAGTAGTTGCGAGCGCAAGTACCATACCGAGGAATATTTCGCTCTACAACTATTTCAGTACGCAATGTCGTGAGTAGCCTCCCCACCATGGCGACGAAGTGGCTGAGCGCGCGTGAACTCGAAGCGTGGCGCACGTACATCATCACCGCGCACGACCTCGACGCGGCACTGGCGGCCGACCTCACTCCGCACGGGCTGTCGCACGGCGACTACGAGGTGCTGGTGCGCCTGTCCGAGGCGCCCGACCAGCGCATGCGCATGTGCGACCTCTCCGTCACACTGCAGTTGTCACCGAGCGGCCTCACTCGCCGACTCGATGCCATGGTTCGCAACGGGTGGGTGGAGCGAGCTGCCTGCACCACCGATCGACGCGTGATGCACGCCCACCTCACCCCGGCGGGGTTCGCGAAACTGAAGGAAGCCGCACCCACCCACGTGGCCAGTGTGCGACGGCACGTACTGGAGCCGCTCGGCGAGAAGGGCGTGGAGCAACTGGGGCGTCTGTTCGGCAGAATTCGGGAACACCTCGACCAGGAAGGCACCTCCCAATGAGCCTGTCACTCCCCCGTGGCTTCCGCTCCTACGTCACCAACGTCGGTGTGAAGGACCACACCGACGACTTCACCGTGGTGGCCGCCGACTCGGTGTGCAGCGCAGCAGGTGTGTTCACGCAGAGCTCGTTCGCCGGCGCCAGCGTGCTGCTGAGCCGCCGCAACGTGGCGTCCGGCACCGCACGCGCCATGGTGGTGGTGTCGAAGAACGCCAACGTGGCCACCGGCCCGCAGGGCATGGCCGACGCGGAGGAACTGGTGGCCGGCGTGGCCGCCGCCCTCGGCTGCCAACCCGACGAGGTGCTCATCGCGTCCACCGGTGTCATCGGCCGCCGCTACCCCATCGACCGCATCCGGGCCGGCGTACGGGGCATTCCCCAACCGCTGCCGTCATCCGATGCGCTCGCGGTGGCGCGCGGCAT
>CAZQPJ010000209.1:0-4786 GCA_964595105.1 uncultured Bifidobacterium sp. | reverse complement strand
CCGATGCCCGCCCCACGACGGCGCCGTCATCGAGGCGACGAACCTCGACCTTCGTGCTCTGCGTCGACGAATCGACGCCGACAACCACCCGCATGGGTCAGCGAACGCCCAGCAGGAGTTCGTTCACCAGTTGATCGAGTCGCTCGTGCCCGTAGCCCACCGCGCCGAGGGCTGCCGTGTCGGCGGTCGACGAGCGGATGTCGGCTAGACCCTCGGGCCCGAGGCCGAGCGGCGACGTGAACGTCGAGAGGCCGTCGACCTGAGCGGCGGCGAGCGCCTCGGCGATGTCGGGGTCGCGGTGGAAGCGTTCCGCCTTCTCCTTGAGGATGAGGTAGGTGCGCATGCAGCCCCGAGCGAACTCCCACACGCCATCGGCGTCCTCGGTGCGGTAGGCGTGGGCGTCGAAGTGACGCATTCCGGGCCACGCCGCGTCCTCGAGGAGCTTCACCAGGTAGAACGCATCACGGATGCCTTCGCTGCCGAACCGGAAGTCCTGGTCGAACTTGCCGATGCGCTGTGCGTTGAGGTCGATGTGGAAGAGCTTTCCGTGCCACATCGCCTGCGCCACCGCGTGCGTGAAGTTGAGCCCGCTCATCGTCTCGTGCGCGAACTCGGGGTTGAGCCCCACCATGTCGGGCCACTCGAGTTCGTCGATGAACGCCAGTGCGTGGCCCACGGTGGGCAGCAGCATGTCGCCGCGGGGTTCGTTGGGCTTGGGCTCGAGGGCCACCACCATGCGGTAGCCGCGTTCACGAATGTGTGCGCAGCACAGGTTGACGGCCTCGGCGTAGCGGTCGAGGGCATGGGTGACCGGCTTGGCGGCCTCGGCTTCCACACCCTCGCGGCCGCCCCACATCACGTACACCTCTGCACCCAGTTCGGCACCGAGATCGATGGCGTCGAAGGTCTTCTTCACGGCGTAGCGACGGACCGTCGGGTCGTTGGCAGTGAAAGCGCCCTCCTTGAAAACCGGCTGACTGAAGAGGTTGGTGGTGGCCATCGGCACCTTCATGCCGGTTTCGTCGAGCGCCATGCGGAACCGCTTGACGATGCGATCACGGTCGGCGGCGGACGAACCGAACGGCACGAGGTCGTCATCATGGAAGTTGACGCCGTAGGCACCCAGTTCCGAAAGTCGATGCACCGACTCGACAGGGTCGACCGGCGCTCGGGTTTCGAAGCCGAACGGATCGCGACCGGTGTTGCCGACGGTCCACAAGCCGAAGGTGAAGTGATGGTCTGGAGTGGGCGTGTAGTCGCTCATTGCTCCGCGAACTTAGTTGCCCACTCGGGTACGTGCGCCCACCGGTCGTCGAACACGACGTCGGCCAGTGGCCTGCGGCGCACCGGGCCGTGGTTGCCGACAGGACGACCCAGGGTGATGCACGCCGACAGCGCCACCTCGGCAGGGATGTCGAGCAACTCACGCAACTCGCGCTCCACCGCGAGGTGCCACATCGTCAAGGCGCCGCCGTACCCCATCGCCCGCGCCGCCAGCAGCAGGTTCTGGCATGCGGGGTACACCGAGGCACCTTCGGTGTAGACCGCCGGCCGGTGACGAACGAGGCACACCAGCACCACCACCGGCACCGACTCGAAGTGGTCGACGTAGTGCTGCATCGTGGCGGCCATCCGAGCCTTCGGTGATCCCTCTGCCAGTCCCGAGCCACGGTCGTAGCCGTCGCCTGCGCGCTTGTCGGCCCAACCCGCCCGGAACGAGGAACCGAGCAACTGCCGGGCTTCGAGCGCTCGGGGGCCATCGCGCAGGACGAGATACCTCACCGGCTGACGGTTCGAGCCGCTCGGGGCACGCGTCGCATGCCACAACATCGTCGCGAGATCGTCGGCCGGAACGGGATCGTCGGTGTAGCGACGAATGGTGCGGGTGGTGGCGATGCCCTGAAGCAGCCCCACCGAGTCGTCCGGGCTCACCGCCCGGTGAACCTCGGCGAGCGCTTCTCCATGTAGGCCGCGACACCTTCACGGAAGTCGTCCGTGCGCAGCAGTGGGAGCAGTTGGAGGAACACGTGGTGCACGTTCTGGTCGAACGTCTCGGTCTCCGCGGCGCGCATCATCCGCTTGATGGCCCTCACGGCGAGCGGCGCGTTGGCAGCGATCTCTCCGGCGAGTTCACGCACGGCCTCGGCGAAGTGCTCGGGCGACACGACGTGGTTCACGAGGCCCAGTTCCAACGACTGCTCCGCCGTGAGCACCCGGCCGGTGAACGCGATCTCCGCAGCCTTCGCATAGCCGACGATGCGGGGCAGCAACCACGTACCGCCGCTCTCGGGAAGGATGCCGCGCTTGGCGAAACCGGGGTTCAGCTTCGCGTTGGAACTCGCCACCCTGATGTCGCATCCGAGGGCGATGTCGAGGCCATAGCCCGCTGCACCCCCATTGAGGGCGCACAGCGTGGGCGTGTCGAGGTTGTGGAGCACCGTGGGCGGCGTGAACCGCAGGTCGAGTTCGCCGGGGATTCCTTCTCCGGTGCCGCTGTCCATTCCACCCAGCGAGCCCTTGGCCGCACCCATCTGGGCCGCCATGTCGAGTCCGGCACAGAACGCCTTGCCGGCGCCGGTCAGCACGATGCAGCGGACGTCGCGGTCGCGGTCGGCCTGCAGCAGGCGCTCGGTCAACTGGTCGAGCATGAGGCCCGAGATCGTGTTCATCCGTCCCGGGGCGTTCAGGGTGATGGTGGCGATGTGCTCGCTCACCTCGTACAACACTTCGTCGGCGGGGTTGGAGTCGGTGGTCATGGCGTCAGACCGTAGTCGCCGACCGCCCGGTTGCGGCGAGGACGAGTGGTTCGAATGACCCATTGGCCGTAGACTCCCGAGATTGCACACCACAGGGCCGCACTCCGCGTCCCTGACTCCAAGGGGGAGAACCCATGCAGACATCAAAGGTGCGCCGTTCGGGCGCACTTCTCGTAGGCCTGGCGCTCGTCGTCGCAGCCTGCGGTGACGACTCGAAGGGCGGCACCGACACCACGGCGGCCGCTGTCGAGACCACCGCAGCTTCGGTTGTCGAGACCACGGCTCCGGCAGAGACCACCACGCCTGCTGCCGCTGGCGGCGAACTCGAGGGCATGAAGGGCACCACGCCGCTTCCCCCCGACCTCGCGCAGGACTTCAAGGACCGCCTCGGCACCGTGCCGTCGGGCAAGGATCTGAAGGACTACAACTACGCAGCCGAGACCTACGACGCCATCATCATCATCGCCCTCGCCACCGAGGCAGCGAAGAGCGACGGCATCGAGCACGCCAGCAAGATCGTCGATGTCACCACCGGTGGCGAGAAGTGCAGCGACTTCACCGGTTGCAAGGCTCTGCTCGACGCTGGGAAGGACATCGACTACGACGGCGTGTCCGGCCCCGGCGATATGAACGGCAACGGCGAACCCCTCGCCGGCAACTACGGCGTGCTGAACTTCGGCGCCGACAACCGCATCGACGACGCGCTCACCACCAACGTGCCCGCCCAGTCGCCCGACTCGGCGAAGGTCGACCTGGTTCCCGTCGAGGGCAACCGCGCCGGCGACGGCCAGCTGAGCATCGCTGGCCTCCTGCCGCAGACCGGCAACCTCGCGTTCCTCGGTCAGCCGATGTTCGCCGGTGCCGAACTGGCCATCGCCGACCTCAACGCCGCTGGCGGCGTGCTCGGCAAGGAAGTGAAGTACTCGGCCGGCGACTCGGGCGACACCAGCACCGACACCGCCAGCCAGACCAGCGACCGCTTCCTGGCTGAGGGCGTCGACGCCATCGTCGGCCCGGCCTCGTCGGGCGTGGCCCTCACCGTGATCGACAAGATCTCGGCTGCAGGCGTCACGTTCTTCTCGCCCGCCAACACCTCGCCGAAGCTCTCGGACTACCCGGACAAGGGCCTCTACTTCCGCAACGCTCCCCCGGACACCCTCCAGGGCGTCGTCATCGCCGACCTCGTCGTGCAGGACGGCAACCAGAGCGCCTACATCCTCGGCCTCGACGATGCCTACGGCAACGGCCTGTCCGACGTGATCGAAGCCTCGCTGAAGGAGGCCGGTGTCGAGGTGCTCGGCAAGAAGATCTACGACCCCACCGCCGCCAGCTTCGACACCGAGGTGAACGACGTGAAGGCCGCCGATCCGGACGCCATCATCCTCATCACCTTCGATGAGGGTTCGCGCATCCTGAAGACCATGGTCGAGCTCGGTATCGGGCCGAAGAACAAGAAGGTCTACGGCTGCGACGGCAACATGGGCAACGCCCTCGGCGAGAACTTCGACGCCGGCAAGTGATCCTGGGTCAGCACCGCTGACGCAGCGCTGAACGACAACAGGCCCCGGGCTTCGGCCCGGGGCCTGTTCGCGTGTGCGGGGAACCTCAGCCGCCGGTGGCCTTCACCAGCGTGCCGAGGTACAACTCGATCACCGCGGGGTCGGACAGCAGTTCGCGCCCGGTGCCGGTGTAGGCGTTGCGGCCCTGATCGAGCACGTAGCCGCGATCCACCACCTGCAGGCAACGACGGGCGTTCTGCTCCACCATCAGGATGGCCACGCCCGTTCGGTTGATGGCGCGGCAGTTGAGGAACACCTCGTCCTGCAGCACCGGCGACAGCCCCGCCGAAGGTTCGTCGAGCAGCAGGAGTCGAGGCTCGAGCATCAATGCCCGGCTCATCGCCACCATCTGCCGCTCACCGCCCGAGAGCGCGCCCGCCTTCGAGTCCTTGCGCTGCAGCAGGCGGGGAAACAGGTCGGTCACGTACTCGTAGCGCTCCTTGAACAGCTTCGGCTTGAGGAAGCAGCCCA
>CAZQPJ010000208.1:0-4818 GCA_964595105.1 uncultured Bifidobacterium sp. | reverse complement strand
TTGTCGGCCGAATAGGTCTTCGCGCGGCTGCGGCCGATGGACATCACGTTGCCCATCTGGCCCTGCGCCCGCTTGTTCATCCACATCAGGAACCCGATGATGAGGATGAACGGCAGGAGGAGGCTGGCCCAGTTGAGCAGCCAGTTGCTCTGCGGCTGCTTGGTGCTCCAGTTCACCTTGTGCTGTGCCAGCAGGGCACGCTCGTCGGTGTCGGGGAAGTTGTCGCGCACCGTCGACGTGAAGCGACTGCCATCGGTGAGCTCGCCGGTGATGGTGTTCGTGCCGTTGGTGAGGTCGAACGACGACACCTTGTCGCCGTTCACGGCCGAGATGAACTCGGTGTAGCTGAGGTTCTGGCCGGTGGTGCCGGGCCAGACCTGGTTGAGGACCAACGTGCCCACCAGCACTGCCAGCAGTACCGGAATGGTCCAGCGCGGCCACCCGGCCGGGAGGGGACGGCGTCCGCCGGAGGGCGGTTGCGAGCCGGGCTGCTGACCGCGCCCCGGCGGAGGGGGAGGGGGCGGCGGAGGGAGATTGCTCATGGCGCACATGCTAGGGCTGTGCGGTCATCCGGACTCAGCGGGGCGGCCATTCTGGTGCGGCCGACCCAGTGGCATCCACCACACCCCTTGCGCACGGGTTTAGCGTGAGGAACATGCGGCGTCAGTGCTCTCGTACCGGATGTGCCGAACAGGCCATCGCCACGCTCTCGTACCAGTACGCACGGTCACTCGTGTGGCTCGACGAATTGTCGGACGAGCGAGACCCGCACAGCTACGACCTCTGCCAGCGGCACACGGCGCGTCTCTCGGTGCCCAACGGGTGGCGCATGGAAGATCGTCGCGACCGTCGGGTGCTCGCATACGCGGCGGCGCCCCGTCTCGCAGGCTGAGCCCGCCGACCTGCTGAGCTCGCCGACCTGCTGGGCCGCAGACGGAGCCGTCACCTGCTCCGACCCATCGGTAGGCTCTCGTCGTGCCGTCGTCGTCGCTCCTCCCGCGCCGCGACCCCTCGCCTCGTGCAGCGGTGCCGGGGCGCGACGCCACACTGGTGTTCCTCGGAGCATGGTTCGTCGGGCAGATGGTGGCCAGTGCCGTGGCTCTCGGGTCGGGCCATTCCTCGGTGTCCACCGCTGGTCCGGGTTGGCTGTTCGCGGTTGCTGCCGCCGGATGGGTGCCGCTGGTCGCTGCCGTGTGGGCGATCGGTCGACGGCACGGTGCCGGCTCGCTGGCGGCCGATTACGGTCTCTCGTTCCGCGCCACCGATCTGTGGGGGATTCCCATCGGAGCGCTCACCCAACTGGTGGCGTTGCGCGTGGTGTACCTGCCGCTGCACGGCATCTGGCCCGACACGTTCTCCACCGATCGGCTCGAGCAGCGAGCGCGTGACCTGTACGACAGCGCGGCCGGCGCCGGCCTGCTGTTGCTGGTGGCGACGGTGGTGGTGGGGGCACCCCTCGTGGAGGAACTCGTGTACCGCGGTCTGCTGCAGGGCGCGTTCACCCGTGGTCGTCGACCGTGGGTGGCCGTGGTTGCCGTGGCTGCCTTCTTCGCGGTCATCCACTTCCAGCCCGTCGAGATTCCCGGGCTCTTCACCATCGGCCTCGTCCTCGGTGCGTGCGCATGGTCGACACGACGCCTCGGCCTCGGAGTGGTGGCCCACATGGCGTTCAATGCCGCCGGCCTGCTGATGGTGGCGAGGGGTTGACCGTGCAGACACCCGGCGGCATGGAACAATGCCCGACGGCATGAACGAGCAGCGCGACGCGGATTCCGTCCACGGGTCATCACCCGTCCCGGAGGTCGACGAGGGCATGCCCTACGTGATGCGCCCCGACCTGCCACCCGAACTGGCGCTCGACGACTACGACCCGTTTCTCGACGGACCTCCGCTGGTGGTGCGTGCGTGGCGTCGGCTCATCCGGCGGCCGTCGGCGTGGATCAATGCCCCGTGGCCGGCGGAACGCATCGTGCAGTACCTCACTGCGCTCGTGCTGGTGGGTGGCGCCACTTTCTTCGTCCTCCAGGTGATCCACCTCGACCTGGTGTTCAGCAACAACACGCCCACCGGGGGCGACATGGGCGCGCACGTGATGGCGCCGGCGTACTTGCGCGACCACCTGTTGCCGAACCTGCAGATCTCGGGCTGGAGCAACTACTGGTACAACGGCTTCCCGCTCTATCGCTTCTACATGGTGGTGCCGGCGCTCCTCATCGTGGCGCTCAACGTGCTGTTCCCGTACGGCGTCGCCTTCAAGATCGTCACCTGCCTCGGCGTCGTGACGCTGCCGTTCTGCTGCTGGGCGTTCGGTCGTCTGGCCCGGTTCAGGTACCCCATCCCCGAACTGATGGCGCTGGCCGGCATGGTGTTCCTGTTCGACGAGAGCTTCAGCATCTACGGCGGCAACCTGAAGAGCACCATGGCGGGGGAGTTCTCGTTCTCCATCGCGCTGTCGCTGGCCGTGCTCGGCCTCGGACTCTTCGCTCGCGGTCTCGAGACCGGCAAGTACCGGTGCTGGACCGCCGTCGTGCTGGCGCTCGCCATGTTGAGCCACGGCATCGTGCTGATCTTCGTGGTGCTCGCCGCGGTGCTGATGTGGATGCTCTGGATGGACCTCAGTCGGTTCGTCTACGGCTTCACGATGGGTCTCACCGCGGTGCTGCTCTCGGCGTTCTGGGTGGTGCCGTTCCTGTTCAACCACGCCTACATGACCGACATGAAGTACGGCTTCCGACCCGACGGAGCCGGCGACAGTTTCTGGGACATGTTCTTTCCGTGGCCGGCGTTCCTCGACATCGTGGTGTCCGGCTTCGCACTCATCGGGTTCATCAGCAGCATCGTGAAGCGCAACCTCAACGGCGCCTGGCTGGGCATCACCTGTTTCGCGTTGATGGCGGCAACGTTCCTGGCGCGAGACAGCCTGCCGGTCATCGGTCTGTTGTGGAACCCGAGGTTGCTGCCGTTCCTCTACCTGGTTCGCCTGCTCCTGATGATGGTGGGCATCGCCGACACGGCCACCTTCATCGTGAAGGGCTGGCAGGCGCGCGAGTTGTCGCGTCGGTCGATGTGGACCACCGGTCTTGTCACCTCCAGCATCGTGCTCGTGGTCGTGGTGGTGATCGAACTGTTCATGTTCCGAGAAATGCCGGGCGGGCACTACACGACCAAGCACGACAAGCAGGTCTACAGCTGGGGCCTGTTCGGGTGGGATCCCATCACCCTCTCGGCCACGTCCACCGACGCCCTCAGCGATGGCTGGACCCGCTACAACTTCAACGGCTACGAAGGCCGGCCGGCCTACGGTGAATACAAGGCGCTCGTCGACACCATGGCCCGCCTCGGCAACGACCCGGCGCACGGGTGCGGCCTCGCGCTGTGGGAGAACAACGGCGACACCGGCGCGTACGGCACCACCATGGCCCTCATGCTGCTGCCGCACTGGACGGACGGCTGCGTCCGCAGTTCCGAGGGGCTCTTCTTCGAGGCCTCCGGCACCACGCCGTACCACTTCCTCACGGCGGCGGCGATGAGCAAACAGAGCTCGAACCCGGTGCGCGAACTCCGCTACACCGACAACAACGCCAGCGTCGGTGTGCCGATGATGCAGAAGATGGGCATGAAGTACCTCATGGTGTTCACCCAGTCGGCCAAGGACCAAGCGGCGACGCGCTCCGACCTCACGCTGGTGGCCGAGAGCGGTCCGTGGAAGATCTACGAGGTCGGAGGGGCCGACATCGTGACGCCGCTGACGGTGCAACCGGTGGTGGTGCGGCCGCGTCCGGGCGATCAGCGCGAACGCAATCTCGAACTCGGCACCAGTTGGTTCCAGAACTCGGCCGACTGGGCGGCCATGCCTGCCGACGACGGGCCCGCGTCGTGGCAGCGCATCGACGTGCAGGTCGACATGGCGCGTCGAGTCGGCGAGAAGCCGCTCGAGCCGGGCCGCAAGGTCGATGTGGTGGTGCCGGTCGACACGATCAAGGTCACCCCCGTGCCGGAGGTGACGGTTTCGAACGTGCAGATGGGCGACCAGGACCTGTCGTTCGAGGTGTCGAAGCCGGGCACGCCGGTGCTGGTGAAGATGAGTTACTTCCCGAACTGGCAGGTCGACGGCGCCGAGGGTCCCTTCCGTGTGGCTCCGAACTTCATGGTGGTGGTGCCCACCTCCACGTCGGTCCGGTTGCACTACGACGCCAGTTCGCTCGAGCACCTCGCATGGCTCCTCACCGTCATCGGCATCGGCCTGCTGTTCGTCTGGCGATACCGGTTCGGCGACGTTCGGCACCGCACGCTGCATCCGTTCGACAGGCACCTCGACTCGCCCACGCCGGTGGCGGCCGCCTTCCCGCCTCCCGGTGCGTACGACCCGACGATGGTCGACAGGACGCTCGACCCACTGCTCATTCCACCGGAGTACTTCCCTCCGGAACCGACAGAACACTCAGCACCATCCGAACCACCCGAACCTCACGAGCGTCCCGACAGCCCTGCCGGTAGCCTCTGAGGCCGCATGCCGCCCACCGACCCCCGCGTGCTGCACGACATCGTGAAGGCATACGACGTCCGCGGCACGGTACCCGATCAGCTCAACACCGACATCGCTCATGCGCTGGGCGTCGGGTTCGCTTCCTTCTGTGGCGCCGAACGCGTGCTCGTGGGGCACGACATGCGGCCATCCGGCCCCGAACTGGTGGAGGCGTTCGCGTGTGGCGTGCGCGAGCAGGGTGTCGACGTGGTGCTGCTGGGTTTGGCGAGCACCGACCTCGTCTACTTCGCCGCTGGCACGCTGAACGCTCCGGCTGCCATGTTCACGGCATC
>CAZQPJ010000207.1:0-4824 GCA_964595105.1 uncultured Bifidobacterium sp. | reverse complement strand
AGTACCCACTCGGATGTCGACGTGGCACTCGAACGGTGACGTGGCACTCGGATGGGGGTGGGGCACTCGGATGGGCGGGGGTTACCAGCCGCGGGCCACCCAGTCGGCGAGGTGCGGCCGTTCGTGGCCGATGGTGGTGCTGACGCCATGCCCCGGCATCACGATGGTGTGTGCCGGCAGCGTGAACAACTTGTTGTCGATGGAGTCGATGATGGTCGGGAAGTCGCCGCCCTCGAACTTCGTGGCGCCCGGCCCACCGGGGAAGAGGGTGTCGCCGCTGAACAGCAGCGGCGCCCCATCGACCAGGAAGCTCACCGAGCCGGGCGTGTGGCCCGGATTGTGAATGGCGTGGAGCCGGAGGCGACCGACCTCGATCACCTCTGCGTCATCGATGAACACGTCGTATCCGACGTCCTTCAGCATCGGAGCGTCGCTGCTGTTGACGCCCACCTCGTAGCCGGCTTCGCGCATGGCCGCCACGGCACCGATGTGATCCCAGTGGCCGTGCGTCTCGAGCACGCGCCGCACGCCCAGTCGGGTGCACAACTCCAGCAGCATCTCGTGCTCGTTCGCGGCGTCGATGAGCACGGCCTCGCCGGTGTGACGGCAGCGCAGCACGAACACGTTGTTGTCGTACGAACCCACGACCACACGGTGGATCTCGAGACGGCTGTCGGCCCAGTGGAGCGTCGTCATGACGTCAACCTAGTGGCGCAGTACGGTCGAGGCGTGAGGATCAGCAGGGTGACGTGCTTCCGGCAGGAGCAACCGTTCGCCGACGGGCCGTACGTGCTGTCGGGTGGCCGTGTCGACCACGGGTTCGACAGTCTCGTGGTGCGCATCACCACCGACGACGGTGCGGAGGGCTGGGGTGAGATGAGCCCGCTCGGCACCATGTACGACCCGGCGTTCGCCGAGGGTGCTCGGGCCGCGGCGACGCTCTTCGCCGCTGCGCTCCTGGGCGTGGAGGTGCCGCGGGTGGCCAGGGTGTTGGAGAACACCCTGAAGGGCCACCCGTACTCGAAGTCGGCCTTCGACATGGCGGCATGGGACGCGCTCGGGCGCATCGCCGGGGTGCCGCTGCACTCGCTGTTGGGTGGGGCCGACGGCGACGGCACCGTGCTCTACCGCAGCGTCGGCCGCGCCGAGCCCGAGACGATGGCCCGTACCGCTGCGGCCTACCGCGAGCGCGGCTACCGGAGGTTGCAGGTGAAGGTCGGCGGCGACCCGGATGCCGATGTGGCGGGTCTGAGGGCGGTGGCCGCGGCGGTTCCCGATGTGTCGCTCTACTGCGACGCGAACGGCGGCTGGCAGGTGGGCGACGCCCGTCGCTTCCTGGCAGCGACGGCGGGAATCGACTACGTGCTCGAGCAGCCGTGCGCCACGTTGCGCGAGTGCCTGTTGCTGCGGCCGCATGCCGCACGTCCGATGGTGCTCGACGAGTCGATCACCACGGTTGCCGACGTGGTGGAAGCCGCCCTCGCCGGCATCGATGGCATCACCATCAAGATCGCCCGTGTGGGAGGTGTCACCGCGGCGCGGACCATTCGTGACACGGCGGTGGCGCTCGGCATGCGCGTCACGGTGGAGGACACAGGTGGTGCCGACATCGACACGGCAGCCATGGCTCACCTGTCGATCAGCACGCCCACCGCGCTGCGCGCCCACACCGTCGACTTCCATCACTGGGTCACGGTGTCGAACGGCACCGGCCTGCCCGACACCGCCGACGGCCTGTTGCGACCACCGTCGGGTGCGGGACTGGGAATCGCAGTGTCGCTCGACTCGCTGGGTGAGCCGTTCATCGACGAAGGAGCCGCGTGAGCACGGATCCCACGCTGTGGTCGGCGTCGGAGCAGGCCGCCGCCATTCGTTCGAGGGCGCTCGGCTGCGAGGAGCTGTTCGACCTTCAGGTGGCGCGCATCGAGAGCGCCAATCCGTCGGTGAACGCAGTGTGCACACTCGATCTCGAACGAGGGAGAACAGGTGCACGCGAGGCCGACCGAGCCGCCGCGCGTGGTGAGTGGCGAGGCCCGCTGCACGGCTTGTCGATCACGGTGAAGGACGCCATCGCCACCGAGGGCATCCGCAGCACTGGCGGCGCCGAGGCACTTCACGATCACGTGCCGGCGGAGGATGCCCCAGCGGTGGCTGCGCTGAAGTCGGCGGGTGCCGTGGTGTTCGGCAAGACGAATCTTCCCGAATGGTCGGGCGACTGGCAGAGCTTCAACACCATGTTCGGCACCACGGTGAACCCGTGGTCACCGGCGCTCACGCCGGGAGGGTCGTCGGGCGGGGCAGCCGCTGCGGTGGCCTGCGGCATGTCGAGCTTCGAGCTCGGTACCGACATCGGTGGCTCGGTGCGCGTGCCCTCGGCCTTCTGTGGCGTGTTCGGGCACAAGCCGACCTTTGGCATCATCCCCACGCTCGGGTACCTCGACGAACCCCACGGTGGAACCACCGAGAGCGACGTGAACACGTTCGGGCCGATGGCACGAAGTGCGTCGGACCTCCGGTTGCTGCTCGACGTGCTGGCAGGCCCGGGACCACAGCACGCCCCAGCGTGGCGCCTCGATCTTCCCGACACGTCGGTGCGCACGTTGCAGGGCCTGCGCGTTGCGGCATGGATCGACGAGCCGGCAGTCGAGGTCGACGCCGTGATGGCCGGCGTGTTGCACGCCGCGGTCGATGCCGTGGAGTCGGCGGGCGCCGTGGTGAACCGAGGCCTGCGGCCCGACGTCGATGTCGCCCGCGCCTGGACCAGTGGCGCTCGCCTCATCGGCGCCGCCGTGTCGGTGAGCGACGCCGATGACCGCGGCCTCAGCCATCGCGACTGGCTGTTCATGCACCGCGACCGCGAGGTGCTGCGCCACGCGTGGGCCGAGGTGTTCCGACAGGTCGACGTGGTGCTGTGCCCGGTGACCATCGTGCCCGCCTTCCCGCACCTGCAGGACGGGATGTGGTTCGACCGGCAGATCTCGGTGAACGGCACGATGCGTCGCTACGTGGAGATCGAGGCGTGGCCTGCCCTGGTGGGTGCTGCATATCTGCCGTCCACCTCGGTGCCGGTGGGCGCGATGCCCGACGGCCTGCCGGTGGGAGTTCAGGTGGTGGCTCCGTTCCTGCACGACCGCCGGGCCATTCGCGTGGCCGAACTCATCGCGGAGGCCACTGCCGAACTCGGCGGCGGCTATCGCGTACCGCCGGCGGTGCGGACCACGTAGGGTGCCGCCATGGGCAGTTCGTCGACCACGCCGGTACATCTCCGACCGACATGGCGGGGCTGGTTGCACACGGCGGCCTTCCTGGTGGCGATCCCCGCAGGTGTGCTGCTGATCGTGTTCGCCAACGGCGCCGCCGGCACGGTGGGGGCCAGCATCTACATCGCCGGCGTGCTGCTCGGCTTCGGCACCAGCGCCGGGTACCACCGTCTGGCGCGCACGGAACGAACCCAGCGGATCATGCAACGCATGGACCACTCCACCATCTTCGTGCTCATTGCCGGCACCTACACGCCCGTGTGCCTGGTCGGGCTGCCGCGCTCGTGGGGCATCCCGTTGCTGTGCGTGGTGTGGGCGCTCGCGCTGCTGGGCATCGTGATGAAGCAGTTCGCGTTCGACCGTCTGAAGGTGCTGCAGTACGCGTTGTATCCGGTGCTCGGCTGGCTCATCGTGGTGGCCGGGCCGGTGCTGTGGGAGCGGCTCACCGGCGTCGAACTCGCCTTCCTCGTGGCGGGCGGCTTGCTCTACACCATCGGCTTCCCGGTGCTGCTGCTCGAGAAGCCCGACCCGTGGCCTCGGCACTTCGGGTACCACGAGGTCTGGCATTCGATGACAGTGCTGGCAGGCATGTGCCACTTCGCCACGGTGACGTTGCTGGTGGCCTGATCCCGCCTCAGCTGCTCACCACGTCGAAGCCCAACGACAGCGCCACGGGAATGTGCGCCGGGTCGAAGGTGACGTAGGTGAGCGGTCGCGGCAGTCGGTCGGCCGCGGCGAGGTGCAGCGCGTCAGCGAGGCGCAGCGGTTGTTCGCGCAGCAGTTCGGCAGCACGGTCGAGGCACCTCTGGTCGAGCGGCACCACGGCGTAGCGGTCCCACTGCAGGCGCAGGGCGTCCTCGAGGTCGGCCTGCAGCACCGGTTCGTCGGTGAGTTTCGGCAGGAGGGCCAGTGCCTCGGTGAGGGCGAGCGCACTCGTGCACGTCGGCTCGCCGAGCGCCTCACGGGCGATGCGGCGCAGCGGCGACTCGATGTGCAGCGCCACGACGGCACTGGTGTCGAAATAGACGTTCAACCGCGGAGTTCCTTCAGCGCCCGGTCGAGCCGGATGCCGCTCCACACCGGAACCGGGTCGGTGAGCCTCAGGGCGTCGGTGCGGCGTGGCGCGGCCACGAGTCCGGCCGCCACGAGATCGGCCAACACGGTCTGGCCCTGGTGTGGCTCGACCGGCCCGAGTTGGGCGACGGCCCTCCCCCCGACGCTCACCACGACGCGGTGCCCGGCACCGGCGCGCCGCAGATGGGTGGCCAGATCGGCCCGGAGTTCACGTACGCCCAGCATGTGTACGCAAGTGTACACACTTCGGTTTGCGGCGCCCGGCCGACGACGGCAGAATCGCCCGCATGAACTTTGCATTCACCGAAGAGCAGGAAGAACTGCGCAAGACCGTCCGCCAGTTCCTCGACGCCAAGAGCAGCGAGGAAGCCGTGCGCGAGCAGATGGAGACCGACGCCGGCTTCGACGCCGCCGTGTGGTCGCAGATGGGCGAGCAGATGGGCCTCCAGGGCCTGATCGTGCCCGAGGAGTTCGGCGGCAGTGGCTTCGG
>CAZQPJ010000206.1:0-4830 GCA_964595105.1 uncultured Bifidobacterium sp. | reverse complement strand
TGGGTCTGGTGAACGCCAGTGGGGTGCTCATCGGCGACACCCTGTACGGCGCCGGTTACGACGGCGGCGCGGTGGAGTTTCCTCCATTGCCCCGGTTCGCTCCGGAGGTGTTCGCCCGTGCCCGCCCACTCGACAACGGAAAGGCCAAGCAGTTCCGCAAGGGTCTCGAGCAACTCGACGAGGAGGGCGTGGTGCAGGTGCTGCGCGACCCCGACATGGGTGACACCGAGAACGTGCTCGCAGCCGTCGGCCAACTGCAGTTTGAGGTGTTCGCCCATCGCCTCGGCAGCGAGTTCGGGGCACCCACCGAGATCGTCTCGGCCCCGTACCAGGCCATCCGCCTCACCGACAAGAAGTCGGCCGACCGTCTGCGACAGATCGGCGGCATCCGCATCCTCACGCGTGGCGATGGCGCCCTGGTGGCGCTGTTCGAGAACCGGTACCGGCTGCAGCGCCTGATGAGCGACGAACCCGAACTCACCCTCGAGCCCATCCTCGCCGACACCGATCCCACCTGACCCCTCTGCCGGTCAGTGGCGGGCGATTCGCTGCACGCCCCCCGTGGGGGTCCAACGCTCGATCACCAGGTGGTCACCGGATGCGGCGATTCCCGTCAGCACCACCTCGTCGAGGTCGACCGTGAAGAAGTCGGCCGGCGGACCATCGTCCGAAGGTGACGGTGCGGTGACGGGCACCGCCCGACCGCTCACCTTCGCCTCACCCTCCCACAACGAGTGGTCGGGCTCGGGAGGGTCGATGCCCTGGCAGTGGACGGCCACACGTGGGTCTCGCTGCAGGTCGCGAGCGCGCACCGTTCCGGCCATCGCCCCGAAACCGAACGACCCGCCCTCGATCGACACTTCCGTACCGCTGAGGCGAGGTGCCCCGTCGGTGCGCAGCGTTGCCATCACATGGTGCTTCCTCCGACGGAACAACGCCGCGGCACGGGCCGCCATCTCCGGCTCCGCCGCCTCGAACTCTCCCCAGGTCCCCATCAGGCCATTCTCCCCCACACCCCGCCCCCAACCCAGCGAGGACGTCGCGCCCTCTTCCACGAATCACGACGATATGGCCGCGACATCCTCGCAAGAAGGGTGGGCTAGGGATGGGTCAGACGGCGCACTCGGAGTCGCCGACGGCGGCCACGAACGGACCGGTCTCGCCGTAGTCGACGTAGAAGTCGGGAGCGACCTCGGGGCTCGGGAACTCGGCGAGGTCCTCGAGGTCCTTCGCCAGCGCGAACGCTCCGCCGACGCGGTCCATCCACGAGCGGAACGACTCACCAGCTGAACGCTCTTCGTTGAACCGGCGGATCACCCTGGCCGCAGCCTGCGGCGCGGCCTTCGCCGGAAGCCGCAGCGCCTTCTCACCGAAGTGGATCTGCTCCTGCCCCACGTAGCCACCCACGAGCATCTGGTAGCCCGGGGCCGACTTGCCATGGGCTCGACGCTCTGCGCCGAAGAACCCGATGTCGCTGGCATGGTGCTGCCCGCACGAATTGGTGCAGCCGGAGATGTTGATGCGCACCCCGCCCACCTCGGCGAGGCCCTCCTTCTCGAGTTCCTCGCCGATGGCAGCCGCCAGCCCGCGCGACTGGGTGACGGCGATGTTGCACGTGTCGGCACCGGGGCAGGCCACGACGTCACGCGCCAGTTCGGCTCCGGGCCGCGCCATGCCGATGGCCTCGAGCCGTTCGTACAGCACCGGCAACTGGGCGTCGGTGAGCCCACGGAACGCCACGTTCTGGCGGTTGGTGAGACGCACGTCGGCACCGAGTTCGCGTTGGATGGAGGCCAGTGCCCGAAACTGCGCAGCCGTGATGTCGCCGAGCGCCGCGTAAGCGATGGCCGACACCGAGCCGTTGGCAGCGCCGCGTACCACCGAGGTGGCCACCCAACGGCCATACGGGTCACGGGGAGTCAGCGACACCGCGACCGCGCCCTGACCCACTGCGGTGATCTCACCGGTGTCCGCCCGCCCCGCCGGCGCGTCGCCCACCTTCTGCACGTGCGGGGGGATACCGCCGGGCCAGCTCGACGATGCCGGCAGCGTGTGGCGCACCTTCAGCACGCGGCGACGCAGTTCGTCGATGCCCAGCGTGTCGACCAGCCACTTCAGCCGAGCCCGCAGCTTGTTGTCGCGGTTGCCCGCCTGGTCGAACACGCGCAGCACGGCCTCGATGGTGGGCAGCAGATCGTCGCGCGTCGTGAAGTCCTCGAGCGCGAGTGCCGGATGCGGCGTGGCGCCAAGTCCACCGGCGATGTACACACGGAAGCCGTGCTCCACCGTGCCGTCGTCGAGCGTGCGGCTGACGGCCACCACGCCGGCATCGTTGAACATCGCCTGTCCGCAGTCGGTGCTGCAGCCGCTGAAGTTGATCTTGAACTTGCGGGGCAGTCGCTGCCCAAGAGGGTTTCGCACGAAGTGCTCGTACGCCGCCTCGGCCCACGGCGTGACGTCGAGCACCTCGTAGGGGCAGGCGCCGGCGAGATGACACGCCATCACGTTGCGAACCGTGTCGCCGCACGCCTCGCGGCTGGTCATGCCCACGCTGGCGATGAGCCGCATCACGTCGGGCACGCGGCGGAGTTCGACGAAATGGACCTGCACGTTCTGACGGGTGGTGATGTGGCCCCACCCGCGTGAGTACTCCTCCGAGATGCGGCCCATCATCTCCAGTTGGTCGGGCGTGATGCTGCCTGCGGGCACCTTGATGCGCACCATCTGGTTGGTGCCGCCCTGACGCTGGCCGTAGACACCGTTGTTGAGTCGCATCACCCGGAACACGTCCTCGCTGATCTCTCCGGCGAGGTACTGCGGGATGGCGGCCTCGAAGCGCTCGATGTCGCGCAACTGCTCGGCGTCGAGATCGCGGGGTGCGGGGATGACGGGGGTGATGCCCACCTGATGGCTCCTGACCAAAGTTGACTATTCCTGTCGACTTTAGGGGGAATCGGGGCTCGTCACAAGGTCATGCCCCCGGGTCCTCGCCCACCTCGCGCAACGCATCACGCAACGCCTGCCGCAGGCGGCGGGCCATGTCGGGCGTGAAGTGACCCGCCAGTCCCTCACCCGGCGATCCGACTTCCTCGACGGTCAGCACCACCCGCGGTTCGGCATCGTCGTAGTCGTCGCAGATGGCCACCGCCCACGACAGGCGCATCGCGTCGTCGGCACCGTCAGGCAGATCACCCTCGCTGAACGGGTAGTCGTCGATGGAACGCCTCACCCTGCCGCCTCCGCACGGGCCGCTCGACGGCGTACTGCGGCCGATGCCATCAGCACGAACGAACCGGCCGCCACCACGATGCCCGCAACCCGACCCGCCACCGAGCACGACTCGGCGAGCAACAGCCCCATGGCCACCGCTGCCGCCAGCCACGCCACTGCGCCCACACGGTTGGTCACGTCCTCGAGTTGGGTCAACTCCGGGTCGCGCGCCACACCGGAACGCGCCGCTCCCTCGGCCTTCAGCATCGACTCGAGCCAGCGCACCGGTGCAGCCGCCGCCCACAGCACGGCCGGGGCCCACAGCAGCATCGCACCCGCAATCCAGCGCTGGTCACTCGACGTCAGCACGGCGTCACCACTCACCGCTGCTGCACAGGCGAACGACGCAATGGCCGTGGCCACGATCACCAGGAGCGCCTTCACGTAGCGCAGGACGATCACCTGCAACCGCAGCATGTGCCGCACCATGCCGTGCTCGACTTTCGTGACCTCCTCCAGCAGGCTGCGCCGGCGCGACGCTGCGAGCTCGAACAGTGCATCAGCGCGGTCACGGTCGGACAGCTCACCGGAACCCGTCAACCCCGGATACACCTCGAGCTGACGGTCGACGCGCCCACGCGCGCGGGCGTTGCCGGGCACGAGCAGGTGAACGGTTTCGTCGGAAGCGTGCAGCGCGTCGAACGCCGCGTTCGCCGACGGACCGAGTTCATCGGTGGGCAGCCGAAGACCCGTGAGCGTGAACCGCGGCGTGAACACCTCACCCGCCTCGTGCTGCACGTGGTTGGAGTGGAAGTAGAACCGGGTCAGTTCGACCACCACCAGCAACAGCACCGACAACGCCAGCACGATCGAGGCCGCCACCGCCAGCACCAGCAGGCCACGAGACCAGGAACCCGGCCCGGCCAACAGCGACCGCAGCACCTGCAGCACCGCATCGCGCTCCACCGCCGGCAGGAGCACCAGAATGCCGGCGCCCGAAAGCAGCGCCGTGGCCACACGGTGCATGGTCGACAGCCGTACCTCGCACCGCTGCAGGAAAGCCCGGGCCGCAGCCCGTTCGTCGGGGGTCAGCACCGTGTCGTCGGTCACCCTGCGAACGCTACCCCGCGGCTCCACATTGCCCGGGGTGTGCCGCCGCGGCGAGACTGCACGCATGAGCGACACCGATCTCGACCGAGTCTCTGCAGCGATCGACCAACTGCTGGCCGAACACCCGCCCACCTCGTGCAGCGACCGCGAGTTCCGCGGCCACCGCTACGACGCCGGCCTGGCCTGGGTGCACTTCCCCTCGGGCTTCGGCGGCCTCGGCGCCCGTCCCGAACTGAACCGCCTGGTCGAGGAGCGCTGCCGCAAGGCCGGAGCGGGCCCCGCCGACCCGAGCATGTTCTTCATGGCGCTCGCCGGCCCCACCATCGTCACCCACGGCAGCGACGAGCAGAAGCGCCGATTCCTCCGCCCGATGTTCACCGGAGAGGAGCGCTGGTGCCAACTGTTCAGCGAGCCCGGCGCAGGCAGCGACTTCGCCGGCCTCGGCACCCGAGCCGTGCGCGACGGTGACGAATGGGTGGTGAACGGCCAGAAGGTGTGGAACACCATGGC
>CAZQPJ010000205.1:0-4855 GCA_964595105.1 uncultured Bifidobacterium sp. | reverse complement strand
TCGGCTTCCCGGTGGTGCCCGACGAGTAGAGGATGTAGATCGGGTGGTCGCCGGGAAGGCGCAGGAACTCGAGATCGACGCCCCGGTTGGGCTCGAGGTAGTCGGTCCACAGCACGGCATTCGAAATGGTCGAGATGCGCGGCGTGGCCGACAGCACACCCACCACCACCGTGCGCCGAACCGACGGCAGTTGACCCACCGCCTCGGCGATGCGGTCGAGGCACGAGAACTCCTTGCCCCCGTAGCGATAACCGTCGGCGGCCACCAGCACGGTGGGCCGCGTCTGACCGAACCGGTCGACCACGCCGGCCACACCGAAGTCGCTCGACGTGGAGGTGAAGGTGGCACCGATGGCGTTCGCGGCGAGGAACGTGATGATGGTCTCGGCCACGTGCGGCATGTAGGCAGCAACGCGGTCGCCGGGTTGCACACCGTCGGCAGCCAGCGCCGCGGCCAGTGCCGCCACCTCGGTGCGCAACTGCGACCACGTGTACACGCGCCGATCGCCGGCTTCGGTGAGCGCCACGATCGCCTCGTCGGCCGCGCCGGCGCGGGGTGCCAGCGCGTTCTCGGCGTAGCTCACCGAACTGTGGGGGAAGAAGCGCGCCTCGCGCACGCCTCCCGGCACGACGGCCACGTCGCCGGAGTCGCCGATCACGTCGGTGGCAGCCCACAGGCGGCTCCAGAACTCGGCAGGTTCCTCCACCGACCACCGATGCAGCGCCACGGTGTCGGTCACCTCGGCGCGGTCCATCGCCACCGAACGGCGGAACGAGTCGATCCGCGTGGCGGCAACGCGTTCGGGCGACGGCGTCCACAGTGGCTGGTCGGTCATCGTCAGGTCCTTTCGGCTCGACGGGTGCGTGGCCCGGCGTGCGCCACGCGGCTGGGCACAGGGTGGCCGATGAGACGCTCGGCGAGCAACGCTGCTTCCACCAGCAGCTCCACGCCGATGCCGGTGTGCACCCCGAGGTCGTCGCACATCGCCACCACCTCCTCGGTGGCCACGTTGCCCGCAGCACCGGCAGCGAACGGCGACCCGCCGAGGCCACCCACCGAACTGTCGAACCGGCGCACGCCGGCCAGCAGGCCCGCGTACAGGTTCACCAGGGCGGTGCCCCGGGAGTCGTGCAGGTGCAGGCCCACGCCCGACCCGGTGGCAGCGATCACCTCGGTGATGCGCCGCGGCGTGGCCATGCCGGTGGTGTCGGCCAGGGTCACCGCCGCCGCTCCCGCGGCCCGCAGGCGCTCGCACAGCAACGACACCTCGGCAACCGGCACATCACCTTCGTAGGGCGAACCGAACGCGCACGACATCACTGCGTCCACCGGTACGCCGCCCGCCATGCGACAGATGGCCTCGATCTGTTCCATCGACTCGTCGATGCTCATGCGCACGTTGCGTTGGTTGTAGGTGGCCGATGCGCTGGCAGTGACGGTGAGTTCGTCGACACCGGCCTCCAGCGCCATCGCCGCGCCGCGCACGTTGGGCACGAGTGCCGTGCGCACCACTCCTTCCGGCGTTCCCACCTGGCGCACCACCTCGGCGGCATCGGCCATGGCGGGCACCGCAGCGGGGCTCACGAACGCAGCGATCTCGATGTGCGTCACCCCGGCCACGAGCAGCGCGTCGATGAGATCGACGCGCTGCTCGACCGACAGGGGCGCCTCCACCTGAAGGCCGTCGCGCGGCCCCACCTCGCGCAGGACGATGCGGTCGGGCAGTGGGCTCACGGCCACAACCGTAGCGAGAGCCCTCGCGCTACCGTGCGGCCATGGACTTCGCACTGAAGGGACGTCGAGCGCTCGTGACCGGCGCATCCAGCGGGCTCGGCCTGGGCTGTGCCCGGGCACTCGCAGCAGAGGGTGCGGAGGTCACCCTGGTCGCCCGTTCCGCCGAGCGGCTCGCGGCAGCGGCAGCCACCGTGCCCGGCACGGTGCACACGATGGTGGCCGACGTGAGCCACACCGACCAGGTGGCTGACATGATCGAACGCGCGAACGCGGTGATGGGCGGCATCGACATCCTCATCGCGAATGCCGGAGGGCCGCCGCCCGGCAACTTCGCAAGCACCGACCTCGACGCCTACCTGCCGGCCCTGCACCTCAACCTGCTGTCCACCGTGGCCATGTGCAAGGCCGCGGTGCCCTCGATGAGCGAGCGGGGTTGGGGACGCGTGGTGGCCATCACCTCGGTGTCGGTGCGCCAACCGATTCCGCACCTCATCCTGTCGAACACGGCGCGCGCCGGCCTGACCGGATTCCTCAAGACGCTGGCGCTCGAGGTGGCGGCCACCGGCGTCACCGTCAACTCACTGCAACCAGGTCTGCACCTCACCGACCGGCTAGCCGGTCTCTACGCCGACCCGAGCGCAGTGGCGCAGGGCGTGCCCACTCGCACGCTCGGCGATCCCGACGACTTCGGTCGCATCGCCGCGTTCCTGTGCAGCGACGCAGCGAAGTTCATCACCGGCTCGCACATCCCGGTCGATGGCGGTTCCTACGCGGGCCTGCAGTAGTCGGCTCACCAACTGCCGGAACTGCCGCCACCGCCGCCGCCACCCACGCTGCCGCCGGAGAACCCGCCGAAGCCGCCACCCCCGCCGCCGCCACCGGTGGGCTGGGGCCGGGTGATGGTGGTGTGCCAGGCACCAGCGTTGGCCCACACCCATATCGGCATGGTGCCAGCAGCCAGCTCAGGCGGTGGCACGGCACTGGCCGAGATGGCCCTGCCCCACGCCTCGGCAGCGCCCAATGCCACGGCCCACGCGCTGTAGTCGCGCAGCATGCCGTTCTTCCACGCCCACTCCACGTGTCGTCCCTCGCTGGCCTGGAGGAACCGACGGAAGCTCTCAGCCCGCAACGCCATCGCGCTGCCCGACGCGCTGCGCACCGGCAGCAACGGGTGATACGCCGAGCACGCCACCAGCGTGGGCAGCAATACCGCCACGCCGAGCGCAACGGGCCAGGCGTGCAGGTAGCCGCGCCACACACCCACTGCAACCGCAACAGCCAGCACCGCCGTGGTGATGGTGAGGGCGGGCGGGAAGGTGGCCACCGAGCCGGGCGGGAACCGCTTCCACCAGCCCGACTCACGTGATTGTGTGCGCTGTTCGGCGTCGATCTCGCGCCACAGGGCGCCCAACGCCGGCGAGAAGGTGCCGAGGTCGAGATGATCGGCGCCGGCCAACAGTTTCTCGATGCGGCTGCGGGTGATGGGCGGCGCCTGCCCGAGCTTGGGGCCGGCCACCAGGGTGGAGCCTCGCTCGCCGCGCAACTCGATCACCTGTTGGGCGATCTGGTCGGAGAACCACGCCGACACGGTCTGTGTGTCGATCCGCTCGCGCAGCAACAGGGCGCCCTGCCACGGCCGGATGCCTCGCGGCGCCTCGAACTCGGTGGTGGCCATGGCATCGAGTTCGCGATCGGTGACGAGGCGGGTCGGCCCGTCGCCACCGGCGAATGCGGCATCGGCCGCGCCATCGCCACCCACCTCGTTGCGACCGAGTCGACGCGCAAGACGGAACCCGCCGATGCCGGCCGCAGCGCCCAGCGCGCCCACTCCCACGGCGAGCGGAAGCGGATGGTTCTCGCGTCGCACCGGCACGTCGGGCACGGGCACGTCGGCGGGTTCCACGGTGCGCACGATGGTGCCACCCACGGTGATGCCCTGCCCGGGCCGCAGCGGAGCGAACGACACCCGGTACACCGGCCCGTCGGCCTCGAGCGTGCACCCGCCCGAGGTACCGAGCGTGCCGACGTTGCACGTCGGATTGCTGAGCACGAATCCCGACAGCACCACGTCGAAGCGCTCGGTTTCCAGCACCTCGTCGGTGCCGATGATGTCGAGCGCCAACTGGCCGGTGCCGAGGCGCGCCTCGGGCAGCGTGTACGACACCACGTACCGGTGCTGTCCGGAGATGGTGGTGTACGGGTCGCCGATACGGATGCGGGTCTGGCTGCCCTCGTCCGAGACCGAGAGTTCCGCCGGCGCATCGGGCGACTCCGCCTGCACGTCGACAGCGGCACCGAAATCGTTCGGAATCACGCGCTCGTACCCGTGGCGCTGTTCGTACCCGAAGTCGTGGTCGACCACCTCACGAATGCGCACCCCGTCACCGGCCGGGGTCACCAGCACCTGCTTCGCCTCGAACCGCTCGGGATGCACCCCTCCACCCAGCACACCGAGCGCCACCAGCGCAGGTGCCACCAGTACGGCACCGCCCACCACCACGTGTCGCACGCGTCGCACAGGGTTCAGCACGTTGGGCACCGTACCGCAGCGATGAAACGCACTCGGTCGGTTCGCGCGAAGGTGTGGGTGGTGAACGAGCACGAACACCTCCATCAGCGAGCCGAACGAGCGCTTGCCGGCAACCTCCATCGCGAGGCCGAGAAGCTGGCGCGGCAGGGAAAGCTGTTCGTGCGCGATCGGCTGGCGCTCCTGTTCGACGACGGGTCGTTCGTGGAGGACGGCCTGCTGGCCAACACCACGGCCACCGACCTGCCGGCCGATGGTGTGGTCACCGGGCAGGGCCGCGTCGACGGCCGACCGGCGCTGGTGGTGGCCAACGACCCGACCGTGAAGGCCGGCTCGTGGGGCGCTCGCACCGTGGAGAAGATCCTGCGCGTCACCGAGTACGCGCTGCGCCACGAACTGCCCATCTTCTGGTTCATCGACTCGGCGGGGGCGCGCATCACCGATCAGGTCGATCTGTTCCCCGGCCGCCGTGGCGCCGGCCGCATCTTCCACCACCAGGTGAAGCTCAGCGGCAAGGTGCCTCAGATCTGCTGTCTGTTCGGTCCGTCCGCAGCGGGTGGCGCCTACATCCCCGCGTTCTGCGACGTGGTGATC
>CAZQPJ010000204.1:0-4871 GCA_964595105.1 uncultured Bifidobacterium sp. | reverse complement strand
CGCGACGAGAACACGCACATGCCCAAGCCCTACGTGAACAAGCTGCCCGAGAGCCTCGCCGGCCGCCAGGTGATCGTGCTCGACCCGATGCTGGCCACCGGTGGCTCGCTCGCGCACACCTGCGAACTGCTGGTCGAGCGCGGCTGCAGCGGCACCATCATCGTCGTGTGCGTGCTCGCGGCCCCGGAGGGCGTCGAACTGCTGCGCGGCACCGGGCTCGACATCGCCGTCTACACCGCGTCGCTCGACGAGCGCCTCAACGAACGGGCGTTCATCGTGCCCGGCCTCGGCGACGCAGGCGACCGTCAGTTCGGCTCGCCTGCCTGACCCGTTCGCCCGCCGGTCAACCCGTGACGAGATCCGCCAGGGCCGCCAGCAGCGGCGCAGGGTCTTCGCCGATGCCCTCGGCGTAGAGCTTCACCTTCGGCTCGGTGCCGCTGGGGCGAACCTGCAACCGAACCGTGTCACCGAGTTGCAACCGCAGCAGCCCGGCCTCGTCGAACCACTGCACCGAGGTGACCGTTCGCCCACCCACCTCGCTGGGCGGTGCGAGGCGCAGCGCTGCCACCGCAGCGGCACCGTCGGCCGGCGGCATCCGCAGCGACTGCTCGGCCATCACGTGACGGCCGTGACGGGCGATGATCCCGTCGAGCCGCTGCTGCACCGTGAGGCCTTCCGCCACGGCCACCGCCGCCACCTCGGCCATCATCACCGCCGCAGTGATGCCGTCCTTGTCGAGCGGCTGCCCGCACACCAGGTACCCGAGCGCCTGTTCGTAACCGAACACGAACCGCGCCGCCGGGTTGACGAGCACGGTGTGGCCGATCCACTTGAAGCCCGTGAAGGTCTCCAGGCAGGTGACCCCGTGCGCAGCCGCCATCCGCGCCAGCAACGACGACGACACCAAAGTGGTCACCACCAGTCGGTCGTCGCCCTCGGTGTGGCGCAGCACGTGGTCGGCCAGCAGCCACCCGATCTCGTCACCCCCGAGCCGGCGCCAACCGCCGTCGGGCTGGGGAATCGCCGCTCCGAGCCGATCGGCGTCGGGGTCGTTGGCGATGGCCACCGCAGCACCGACCGCCGCTGCCCGGGCCATCAACAGATCCATCGCCCCGGGTTCCTCGGGGTTCGGGAACGACACCGTCGGGAAACGCCCGTCGGGCTCCTGCTGCTCTGCCACCACCGCCGGCGCCGGAAGCCCGGCCGCATCGAAGGCCTCCAGCAGGGTGGCGCCGCCCACACCGTGCATCGCGGTGTAGGCCACCGTGACGCCGGGAATGGAAGGGCAGAGCCGCACGGTGGGCACGAACGCCAGATACGCGTCGATGTGCTCGCGCCCGAGGTGCTCGATGAGCGGATGGTGCTCGTCGGCGAGTTCCACTTCGCACGGGTCGACCAGATCGATCGCCGCCGAGATGTCGACGTCGGCCGGGGGAACGATCTGCGCGCCCGTGCCGAGGTAGACCTTGTAGCCGTTGTCGGCCGGTGGATTGTGCGACGCCGTCACCATCACGCCCGCCGCGGCACCGACCTCGGTGATGTTCCACGCCAGCACCGGTGTGGGCACCACGTGAGGAAACAGCAGTGCGCGAACGCCGCGCGCTGCGCACACGCGAGCGGTGTCGAGTGCGAACAGGTCGCTCTTGCGACGGGCGTCGTAGCCGATGATGACGCCGCGCTGAGCCGCATCGGGCACCACCGCCAGCAGGTAGTCGACAAGCCCGGCGGCGGCCTGCCTGACCACGAGTCGGTTCATGCGTTGCGGCCCGGCCCCCACCGCTGCACGCAGCCCGGCGGTGCCGAACTGGAGACGACCGGTGAACCGCTCGGCGAGGTCGCTGTCGGGGCCGGCGAGCAGTTCCTGCACCTCGGCACGCATGTCGTCGTCGGGTTCGGCCACCAGCCAGCGCTCGGCTGCCGCCCGGTGCGGCGCGGCGGTCACTGCAGCAGGGTCCTCAACTCGACCAGTGGCCTCGGGCCGACGTGCGAGATCACCTCGGCGGCGGCCATGGCACCCAGTCGGGCGCACTCGGGCAACGGTCGCTGCCGAGTGTGGCCGAACAGGAAACCGGCAGCGAAGAGATCGCCGGCGCCCGTGGTGTCGAGCACCTGCGCCACCGGTTCGGCCGGGCAGTGCACCACCTCGTCGCGGTTCACCACCACGCACCCGGCGGCGCCCATGGTGATGACGGCGAGGTGGCAGTCGGCCCTCACCGCAGCCACCGCCGCATCGAACGACTCGACCTCGTAGAGCGAACGCAATTCGTCCTCGTTGCCGAACAGGATGTCGACCTGGTCCGACACGAGACCACGGAAGTCGTCGCGATGCCGGTCGACACAGAACGAGTCGCTGAGCGTGAGGCTCACCTGCCGCCCGTTGGCGTGCGCAATGGCCGCCGCGCGACGGAACGCGTCCTTGGCCGCAGGCCTGTCGTAGAGGTACCCCTCCATGTAGAGCACGGCGCCCTGGGCCACGGTCTCCTCGTCGATGTCGTCGGGCTGCAGCAGGCTCGACACGCCGAGGTACGTGTTCATAGTGCGCTGTGCATCGGGCGTGACCACGATGATGCATCGACCCGTGGGGGTGTCGGCTTCCGGGGCGCCCGGCCGGAACTGCACCCCGACTGCCCGGAGGTCGTGTCCGAACACCTGGCCGAGGTCGTCGTCGCTCACCTTGCCGAGGTACGCCGCGCGTCCACCGAGCGATGCAACACCGGTCATCGTGTTGGCGGCCGACCCGCCGCTCATCTCCACGGCGGTGCCGAGCGCCCGGTACAGGTAGAGCGCCCGATCGGTGTCGACCAGCGTCATCGAACCCTTCACCAACTCGTGCTGGGCGATGAAGTCGTCGTCGGCGTGAGCGATGACGTCGACGAGCGCGTTGCCCACGCCCACCACGTCGAACATCGGAGCCCCTGCCACGCGCCCGACGCTAGCGGAGGCCCGCGACGCGCACCGGTACGCTGGCCCGATGAGCGCCCTCCACATCGACCGCATCGCCGGCGCGCTGGGCGCCGAACTCACCGGCCTCGACCTCACCCGTGAACTCACCGAGGGAGAAGTCGGCGCACTTCGCCGAGCCGTGCTCGAGCACAAGGTCGTGTTCCTCCGCAACCAGCCGTACGCCACCGAACACCTCGAACGTCTCACCATCCAACTCGGTGGGCACGGCCGCACGCCGTTCCTCGAGAGCATCCCCGGCCATCCCGGTGTGGTGAAGGTGGTGAAGGAGGCCGATGAGGGTGGCCTCAACTTCGGCGGGCAGTGGCACAGCGACTGGAGCTTCCAAGCCGAGCCGCCCGCCTTCACCCTGCTGTGGTCGCTCGAGGTGCCGCCGCAAGGTGGTGACACCATGTGGTCCAACCAAGACCTTGCGTTCGACACCCTCAGCGATGGTTTGCAGAGCACTCTCATCGATCTCGAAGTGGTGCATTCCGCAGGGTGGGCGTACGCGGCCGACGGCATCCTCGCCCGCACTGCGCAGGGGCGTTCGATGAAGATCAACACCTCCGACACCGCGCTGGCCGAGCAGATCCATCCCGCCGTGCCCCGCCACCCCGAGACGGGTCGGCGCACACTGTTCGTGAACCCGACCTACTCCACCCGTTTCGCGGGCTGGAGCACCGCCGACAGCGCTCCCCTCCTGCAACATCTCTACACCCACAGCACCCGTGACGCGTTCACTTGCCGCTTCCGGTGGTCGGCCAACACGCTCGCCATCTGGGACAACCGAAGCACCCAGCACAACGCGCTCAACGACTACCGCGGCCACCGCCGAGAACTGCATCGCACCACCGTGCGCGGCACGGCGCCCCGGCGCTGATCACGCGAGCTTCTGCACCTCGAGCTCGCCCTTCTCGTGGCGGGCGCGCAACACCTTCTTGTCGAACTTGCCGACGCTGGTCTTGGGGACCTCGGTGATGAACGTCCACCGCTCGGGCAGCCAGAACTTCGCCGTGCGCTCGCCGAGCCAGCCGCGCAGTTCCTCTGCCGTGGTCGACTCGCCCGCCTTCAACACCACGCAGGCCATCGGACGCTCGTCCCAACGGTCGTCGGGCACACCGATGACGGCAGCCTCGAGCACCGACGGGTGCCCCATGATGGTGTTCTCGAGGTCGACCGAGCTCACCCATTCACCGCCGCTCTTGATGACGTCCTTGGCACGGTCGCTGATCATCACGTAGCCGTTGGGCAGCACACTGGCCACGTCACCGGTGCGCAGCCAACCGTCATGGAACTTCTCGGGGTCGTCGACGTTGTAGTAGCTGCTGGTGATCCACGAACCACGGACCTCGATCTCGCCGAGCGCTTCGCCGTCCCACGGCTGGGGCTGGCCGGCATCGTCGGTGATGCGCAGTTCCACGCCCGGGATGATGCGGCCGGTCTTCACCCGCCAGTCGGTTTCGCTGAGGTCGCCACGCTCCTTCGGCGGGTGGCCGATGGCGCAGACCGGGCTGGTCTCGGTCATGCCCCAGCCCTGCACCACGGGCACGCCGAACACGTCGTGGTAGCCCTCGATGAGGCCACGCGGCACGGCCGAACCACCGCACATCACCAGTCGCAACGAGCTCATGTCGGTGCCGGGCGCGTTGTTGAGGAGGTCGTTGAGCACGGTGGGCACCGCACCAGTGAGGGTGGGCCGGGTCTCGTTGATGATGCGCGAGATGGGAGCCGCCTGCAGGAACTGCTGCGGGAACACGAGGTCGGCACCGATCATCCATGCGGCGTACGGGGTGCCCCATGCGTTGGCATGGAACATCGGCACGATCACGAGCATGCGGTCGGTTTCGGCGAGCGCGATGTTGGCGGTGGAGGTGACCATCACCGAGTGCATGTAGGTGCTGCGGTGGCTGTACATCACACCCTTGGGG
>CAZQPJ010000203.1:0-4883 GCA_964595105.1 uncultured Bifidobacterium sp. | reverse complement strand
CGCCGTGCCATCGCTGCCGCCGCTCTCGATGACGTCGGGATACAGCGTGCCCTGCACCAACCACTCGGCGTCGCTGAGGCCTCCGGTGTGTTCCTCGAAGATGCGGATGAACAACTCGCCGATGATCTTGCGCTTCGCCTCGGGCTCCACCACCCCGGCGAGACGTTCGAAGTAGCGCGGCCCGGCGGAGACATGGATCAGTTCGATGCCCATGTTGCGGCGGAACGTCTCGACGATCTGGTCGCTCTCGTTGAGCCGCATGAGGCCCGTGTCGACGTAGATGCACACCAACTGGTGGCCGATGGCACGGTGCACCAGTGCCGCCGCCACGGCACTGTCGACGCCGCCGCTGAGCGCGCAGATCACCTTGCCGTCGCCCACCTGGGCACGCACGGCAGCCACCTGCTCGTCGATGATCGAGTCCATGGTCCAAGTCGCCTCGCACCCGGCGAGGTCGTGAAGGAACCGCTGGAGCACCGCCATCCCGTGAGGGCTGTGCACCACTTCGGGGTGCCACTGCACACCCCAGATGCGCCGCTCGGCGTTCTCCATCGCCGCCACCGGCGCCTCCGCGGTGGAGGCCGTCGCGGTGAAGCCCGGTGGCACCTCGGTGACGGCGTCGAAGTGGCTCATCCACACGTCGTGCTCATCGGGCGTTCCGTCGAGCAGCGGCGACGCACCCGAACGGGTGAGGCGGGCCCGGCCGTACTCGCCACGCATGCCGCGTCCCACGGTGCCACCCAACTGCTGCGCGATCAGCTGCACGCCGTAGCAGATACCGAAGATCGGGATGCCGAGGTCGTAGATGGCCGGATCGAGCGACGGCGCTCCTTCGACGTGCACACTCTTCGGGCCGCCGCTGAGGATGATGGCCGACGGTTGACGTGACGCCACCTCGGCCGCGGTGATGCGGTGGGGCACGATCTCGGAGTAGACGTTGAGTTCGCGCACACGCCGAGCGATGAGCTGCGCGTACTGCGCACCGAAGTCGACCACCAGAACCGTGTGAGAACGCTGCGCCACGAATCCGATGGTAGGACGTTGAGGCCTGTCGGGGTCACATCTGCAACGATGAGTCCATGTCCCGTTGGTCGCGTTGCCTGCTGCCCGTGATGTGCGCCCTCGCCCTGTCGGCCGGCTGCAGCGGCCCGAATCCCTACCAGGCGGCCGCCAGCGCCAGCACCACCACGCAGCTCGACACTGGCGACGTTGGTGCAGGAGTGGGCAGCAACGACTTCATCCCCGACAAGAACCTCAGCGACTGCGTCGGCACGCTCGAACGCCCCAACTGCGGGAGTTCGGCCAAGGGCGGGCGCGGCACCTACCTCACGTTCCTCGTCCTCATCCTCGGCCTCGCGTTCATCTTCTGGCGCATCGCCCGAGGCGTGAAGGCCCGCGACCGGATCGCGAACAAACCTGCCGACCCGTCAGCCTGAGCGGCCCACCAGCAGGTCACCGCACAGCGCCACCGTGCCGCTGACCAGTGCGTGCGGGGCCTCCCAGGGCACGAAGTGGCCGCAGTCACGCAGCAGATACGGCCCGATGTGGCGGGCGAACACCGCCGCTGCCATGCGATCGAACGCCGGGTAGATGACGTGATCACTCGGCCCATGGAGCACGAGCGTCGGCGTGACCTCGTTGCGCCCGAGCAGTGACGGGCCGCTGCGCTTCGACTCGTGGAACACGCTCTCGTAGCCACCGAAACTCGCACGCAGTCGTGACGCATCACCGAACGGTTCGGTGTGGAAGTCGACCTCACCGGGTGCGGCGAACGCACCGGGGTGCGCCCAGAACCGGCTCGTGTAGAACGTGGCGATGTAGCGACGACGTTGATCGGGAGTGGCGAGTTCGGCGGCCAGCCCGTCGGCATCGAGGCCCTGCCGGATGAAGTAGTCGGCGGCTTCGCGCGGCGCCCGCGTGCCCTCGATGCCTGCCATCTCGTCCTTCAGGTACGGCAGCGGCGAGTTGAAGAGCACCATGCGATCAACCCAGTCGGGGTACCGCAGGGCGAGGTCCTGGATGACCGGTCCGCCGAGATCACCGCCCACCAGCACCACCCGCTCGTGGCCGAGCACGTCGTGCACCAGCGCACGCAGGTCGAGCGCGTGGCTGGCGACGTCGTGGAACCCATCGGGCCCGAGCTCGCTGTCGCCGAAGCCACGCAGGTCGGGCACGATCACCTCGAAGCCGGCAGCAGCGAGCGGCTCGATGACCTTCCAGAAGATGCGCTTGGTCTCGGGCCATCCGTGAACGCACAGCAGTGGCACGCCTCCGATGCCCTCGCGCACGAATGCCTGGCCGAAGCCGCGCGGCGAGGCATGGTGCACGGTGAACTGTCCGGCGTCGATGCCCACGACGCCACCGTATCGGCACGGGTAGCGTCGTCGCCGTGACTCCCGACGACTTCCGCCAACACGGGCATGCCCTCATCGACTGGATCGCCGACTACCTCGAAGGAGTCGAGCGGTACCCGGTCACCGGGCGGGTGCAGCCGGGCGACATCCGGGCCTCGTTGCCCGAGCACCCTCCCACCACCACCGAGCCGTTCGGCGACGTGATGGCGGATCTCGACCGACTGGTGATGCCCGGCATCACCCACTGGCAGCACCCGAGTTTCTTCGCCTACTTCCCCGGCAACACCGGCTACGCCGCCATCCTCGGCGACCTCGCTGCGTCGGGCCTCGGCGTCCAGGGTATGAGCTGGGTCACGAGCCCCGCCTGCACCGAGGTGGAGACGTTGATGATGGACTGGATGCAGGAATTGTTGGGACTGCCCGGAAAGTTCCGCAGCACCAGCCCGACCGGCGGCGGTGTCATTCAGGGTTCGGCCAGCGAAGCAACGCTGTCGTCGATCCTGGCCGCACGGTGGCGCGCCACCGATGGTGCCATCAACACGGCGGGCGACACCTCGCGGCTCGTGGCCTACGCCACGTCACAGGCGCACAGCAGCATCGAGAAGGGACTGCGCATCGCAGGGGTCGGCACCTCGCAGATCCGCATCGTGCCGCACGATGCCGACTTCGCGATGCAGCCCGCCGAACTCGAGCGCATGATCCACGCCGATCGCGCTGCCGGGCTCCTCCCGTTCTGGGTGTGCGCCACACTGGGCACCACCAGCTCGATGGCGTTCGACCCGATCGAGCCGATCGGCCGCATTGCGTCAGCCGAAGGGCTGTGGCTCCACGTCGATGCGGCGATGAGCGGCATCGGCGCCCTGGCTCCGGAGTTCCGCTGGATCCACCACGGCCTCGACTGGGCCGACAGCTACTGCACCAACCCGCACAAGTGGATGGGTGTCAACTTCGACTGTGACCTCTTCTACACGTCCGACCGCGCCGCGCTGCTCGGGGCACTCAGCATCCTCCCCGAGTACCTGCGGTCGAAGGCCGCGGAGGGCGGGGCCGCCATCGACTACCGCGACTGGCAGATCCCGCTCGGTCGCCGCTTCCGTTCGCTGAAACTGTGGTTCACCATCCGCACCGGTGGGGCCGCCGATGCGGTGAACATGATCCGCCGCCATGTGGCCCTCACCCAGGAGTTCGCCGGGTGGGTGGCCGCCGACGAACGGTTCGAGGTAGTGGCACCGCACCCGATGAACCTCGTGTGCCTCCGCCTGACGGCGGGCAACGAGGCCACCGACGCACTCATCGAACGAGCGAACGCCACGGGGCGGGCGCTCTTCACCCGCACGGTGCTCGACGGCACCGTGGCGTGCAGGGTGTCGATCGGCGGGCGCACCACCGAACGCCGCCACGTGGAGGATGCGTGGGCGCTGCTGCAGGAACTGGCGTGACCCACGAACGCCACGTCCGTCGCGCGATGGAGGTGGCTGCCACCGCGCGCCTTCGCACGTCCCCCAACCCGTGGGTGGGTTGCGTGCTCGTGACAGCCGATGGTCGAACGTTCGAAGGCGCCACCGAACCACCGGGCCAACGCCACGCCGAACGGGTGGCCCTCGACACTGCACGAGCCGCAGGCGCCGACGTCGCCGGCGCCACCGCCTACGTCACGCTGGAACCGTGCAACCACCACGGCCGAACCCCGCCATGCACCGACGCGTTGGTGGAGGCCGGAGTGGCCTGCGTGGTGATGGCGCTCGACGACCCCGACCCGAAGGTCGCCGGCGCCGGCGCGACGCGATTGCAGCAGGCCGGCATCGAGGTGGTGCGGGGCGTCCTGGCCGACGACGCCGCGGAGCAACTGGCCCCCTATCTCCATCATCGACGGACGGGCCGACCGTTCGTCGTGCTGAAGATGGCCACCACGCTCGACGGCAGGATCGCCGCCGCCGACGGCACCAGCCAGTGGATCACCGGCATCGAGGCACGCACGGCCGCACACCGGCTCCGGGCCGAGAGCGACGCCATCGTCGTCGGCGCCGGCACGGTGCGCGCCGACGACCCGAGCCTCACCACCCGGCTCGTCGAGGGCCCGTCACCACGCCGCATCGTGCTGGGCCACGCACCAGCGGGCGCGAAAGTGCACCCGTGCACCGAATGGACGGGGCCGCTCCCCGAACTGCTCGACACCCTCGGCGCCGAGGGCGTGCTGCAGGTGATGGTGGAGGGCGGAGCGCGGGTGGCCGCTTCGTTCCACTCCGCCGGACTGGTCGATCGCTACGTCGTCCACCTCGCCCCCGCCCTGATGGGCGACGGTGCAGGCGCCTTCCATCAACTGTCGACCCCCAGCATCGACGCACTGTGGCGCGGACGCATCGTGTCGAGCCGGGCACTCGGCGCCGACCTCGAAGTGGTGGTCGAGCCGATCAGGTTGTGAGGCGCGTCGCCGCACGGTTGAATCCGCGGCCTCGCTCCACGAGCGAGCACCAAGGAGCATCAGAATGCGTCTTCGCACCGCTGTGCTCGTCGCGGTCACGAGTGTCC
>CAZQPJ010000202.1:0-4930 GCA_964595105.1 uncultured Bifidobacterium sp. | reverse complement strand
CATCGGACGCGGCAGCGGCAGGTCGGGCACCTTCGCCGTGTCGAACTTGAACGCCAACACCTCTCGGTGGCCGCCGTCCGTGGGCCCGGGTCGGAATGCATTCGTGCGGACCGTTGCGTCGATGAGCGCCAACAGCGCCCTGATGATGCGGTCGTCGTCGAGGCTCGGCACGGCATCGAGCGACGCGAGCAGTGGCTCGCGCGCGTCATGCGCGGCGCCAACCCTGTCGTCGGCGAGATACGGACTGAACCGAACCTCGAACAGGTGCACCAACTGAGCGGCGATTCCGGCGTGGCGGGCCAGAGTGGCCTCGATGTACTGCTGACTGAACGGGAAGCCGATCTGCCGCAGGTATCTCGAATAGGCGCGCACCACCTCCACCTGACGGGCAGTGAGGCCCGCCAGCAGAACCAGGCGGTTGAGACCATCGACCTCCACCGCCTCCGTGAATTCGGCCAGGAAGGCGCGCTGCACCTCGTCGCGCGCTTCCGCCTCGAACGGCACACCGGTCGGCACTTCCACGCCCACGTCATGGAGCCACACGCCGCGCTCGCCGAGGGCGAAGTGGAAGGCGCGCTCGTCGATGGCCCGGAAGCCCAGCTGATCGAGCAGCGGCAACAGGTCGGCGAGCGCCAACGCCGAACCCGAGTGGTACACACGGAACCGCCATTGCTGCGGGGGCGCTTCGGTGAAATGGGTGAGTGCCGTCGCCACCACATCGGCAGGGCTCGCACCGGACGGCACCTGCGACAGCCGGTCGATGATCGGAAGGTCGACCACCGCACTGTTCGGCCAGTTGAGTTCGTCGTAGCCGGCGGGCATGGCGGGCAACACACGGGCGAGCAGCGCAGCGGCCTCGCTGCCGAGGTCGGCTTCGAGGGCAGCCCTCGTGGCCGCGACCCACTCGTCGGCCACGCCGCCGGAAACCCCTTCGATGCTCACGCTGAACCGTCCTTCTCGACCACGCTGTCGCCGACGCTCGTGGCCCTCAGTGTGCCACAGGCAGGGCTGGGCCGGGGCCGGACGCGCACGGCTAGGGTCGGCGCATGAACCAGATCAACGTGCTCGGCGAGGAACTGCAGTCCTGCTCGTTCGACCCTCTCACCGGCTACTACCGCACCGGGTGCTGCGAGAACCACGGCGACGACCCCGGCATGCACGTGGTGTGCGTGATCTGCACCGACGAGTTCCTCTCGTTCTCCAAGGGTGTCGGCAACGACCTCAGCACACCGATGCCCCAGTACGGCTTCGCCGGGCTGAAGGCCGGCGACCAATGGTGCCTCTGCGCCAGTCGGTGGCAGGAGGCCCTGATGGTGGGCAAGGCCCCGAAGGTGCGGCTCGCCTCCACTCACGTGTCGGCCCTCGAGTACTGCGATCTCGCCGACCTGCGCGAGCACGCCATCGACGCGTGAGCGTCGACAGAGAGCACGGACGCGTGAGCGTCGACAGAGAGCACGGACGCGTGAGCCCCGACGCGACTCACCATCGCGACAGCGTGACGACGCAACGCGACGGCGCCGTGCTGGTGGTCACCATCAACCGGCCCGAGGTGCGCAACGCCATCGACGGCCCCACCGCGGCAGGTCTGGCCGACGCCTTCCGCGACTTCGAGGCCGACGACTCGCTGCACGTGGCAGTGCTGACGGGCGAAGGCAACGTGTTCTGCGCAGGGGCCGACCTGAAGGCTGTCGGCGCTGGCCGCGGCAACCGCATCGAACGCGACATCGCGCTCGATGGGCCGATGGGCCCGACGCGCATGCTCCTCTCGAAACCGGTCATCGCCGCAGTCGAGGGTTGGGCCGTGGCGGGCGGACTCGAACTCGCCGTGTGGTGCGACCTCCGCGTTGCTGCCAGCGATGCCGTGTTCGGCGTCTACTGCCGACGGTGGGGCGTCCCCTTGGTCGACGGCGGCACGGTGCGCCTGCCCCGTCTCATCGGTCACAGTCATGCACTCGACCTCATCCTCACCGGCCGCGGCGTCAGCGGCGACGAAGCCGTGCGCATGGGTTTGGTGAACCGATCCGTCGCACCGGGCACTGCACTGGCAGCGGCGACCGCCCTCGCGCACGAACTGGCCGGCCTTCCGCAACAGTGCATGCGCGGCGACCGCATGAGCAGTTACGAGCAATGGGGCATGTCGCACCACGACGCGCTCGCCAACGAAACCGCGCACGGCCTTGCCACGGTCGCATCCGGCGAGACCGTCCGCGGCGCGGCACGATTCGTGGCGGGCGCAGGTCGGCACGGGGCACCGGCCCACCCGCAATGAGCACCGTCCCCGTGGTGCCGCTCGACCGATGGATCGACGGCACCGACCGCGAGGGCGTGGCCCGGATGGTCGATGAGGCGCTCACCCACGTCGGCTTCTTCCTGGTCACCGGCCACCGCATCGATGTCGACCTCGTTCGCCGCACGCGACGGGTGTTCGCCGACTTCTTCGCGCTCCCCACCGGCATCAAGGAGGCCGTGCGCATGCCGCGCCTCGGTCTCTCCGGATGGGCGCCGATGGGCATGGAGGCGAACGCCTATTCGTTCGGGGAAGTCACACCCCCCGACATGAAGGAGAGCTACCGGCTGGGGGCGCACGTCCTGCCGGGCCGCGTGGCCCTGCGCGGCGACAACGTGTGGCCCGCCGAGCCGGTGGCCTTCCACGCCACCGCAGTGGAGTACATCGCTGCGGTCGACGAGCTGCACCTCGAACTGCTGCGCGTGTGCGCCGCCGCCATCGGCCTCGCCGACCTCGACTACTTCGCCGACCGCGGCCGGCGCAACGACAACACGCTCAACGTCAACTGGTACGCGCCCATCGCCCACCTCGGCCCGCCGCTGCCCGGTCAGTTCCGGATCGGGCCTCACACCGACTTCGGCAGCATCACGGTGCTGCACCGTGAACCCGGTACCGCCGCGCTCCAGGTGCAGTTCGCCGATGGCGAGTGGGTCGACGCACCGGTGGTGGATGGCGCGTTCACCATCAACGCGGGCGACCTGTTGCAGCACTGGTCGGGCAACCGTTGGCGGTCTGCGGTGCACCGCATACTCCCGCCGCTCGTCGACGCACCCGACGCCGGCATGATGTCGCTCGTCTACTTCTGCGAGCCCGACCCCGACACGATGGTGGTACCGCTCTCGGGCGAGGGCGAACCCGTGCTGGCAGGCGAGCACCTGCGCCGCAAGATCGATGCCATCAGCGCGCAGACACGGCCCGACGCGCCGGGCACCTGAACCGCGTCACATGACGGGTTGAAGTTCGCCCGTGGCGTCGTCACCCGAGTCCCGGCCAGCGCGCTGCGCCATCAGCACGCCCACCACCACGACCGCCGCACCGAGCAGTTTCACGGCCTTCACCGTTTCGCCGAGGAACAGCACCGACCAGATGATGGCGAACACCACCTCGAGCGTCATCAGCATCGCCACCACACCGGAGGAGGTCAGCCGCATCGCCCCGAAGAAGAAGATGCTGGCGATGACGGTGGGCACCAGTGCGAACAGCAACACCTCACCCACGAGGCGCACCGTGTTCGGAGTGTTGAAACTCCCGAGCACCACGAAGGGCACCATCGCCAGTGCACCACCGACCATGTTCCAGAACGCCCGAACCACACCGTCGACCCGCGCAGGAATCACCCGAGCGGTGATCAGCATGAACGCCGCCATCAGCACCGCTTGGAACAGTGCCAGCACCACACCGAGCACGCTGATCGAATCGACACCGCCGAAGAGTTCCGGCACCGTGAGCACCACCCCGAGCATCACCACCGCGAGCGCCGCCCACGTGAGCCGAGAGGGGCGGTGCGAACCCGTCACCGCACCGGCCACCACCACCAGGGCCGGGTAGATGTAGACGAGCACGATGTAGACCGCCACGTCGAGATACCGCAGCGACCAGAAACCGGTGGCGACCATCAGACCGAACAGGACACCGATGAGGACAGCACGCATCTTCGGGATGTCGAATGGGTCGGGCCCGCCCCGCGGCCGGCGCACCAGCAGGATGCCGAGCAGCACCACGGCCGCGATGCCGAACCGCAGGAACAGCATCGTGCCGACCCCGAGCGACGACAGCAGATCCTTCCCGAAGATCGACGACAACGAGTAGCACACCGCAGCCAGTGCTGCCCACACTGCGCCGACGGTGGCGCCCCGACCGGCGGTCATCGAGTCCGACGATGCGCGAGCTCGCAAGCAGTGCGATTCGGTGCGTTCGGCTCCACCTGCACACCTTGCCGCATTACGAGTCTGTTATCAGCGATACCCACAATGACCCTCACGACGCATCGACACCGAACGAGTGGGCAGGGAGTTCCTACGAATGTCGTCCCAGAGCACATCAACCAGCGGCACCCACGACGCCGACGTCGCCGGCGGTTCGGGCGTGCTCGCTCCCGCCGACATCGAATCGCTGCGGTCGGCGCTCGTGGCGTTCTACGGCGTCGAGGTGGGCACCGAAGCGTGGGCCGACGCGATGGTGGTCGCATGGGAGCGCCGCAGCGAGGTGGCATCGATGGCGAACCCTGTCGGCTTCCTCTTCCGCGTCGGCCAGAGCCACGCTCGCCCCCACCTCCGCTGGGTGCAGCGACGCGCCGCGTTCCCGGGCACCGACCGTTTGAGAGGGAGCGCCGATGCGTCGCTCGTGGAGTTGATCGACGCGCTGAAGGGACTGCGGCCGGAGCAGCGCGCTGCCGTCCTCATGGTGAAGGCCCACGGCTTCTCCTACCTCCAGACGGCAGAGATGCTCGGCATCACCGAGGCCTCCGTCACCAACCACGTGCACCGTGGCCTCGCCCACCTGCGCCGGGTGCTCTCCTCCGAGTGACCCGCCGGGCCCGCGATCGACCGCCGTCGCCCTACAGGCCGATCTTCTTGGCGATGACCATGCGCTGGATCTGGTTGGTGCCCTCGTAGATCTGGGTGATCTTGGCGTCGCGCATCA
>CAZQPJ010000201.1:0-4951 GCA_964595105.1 uncultured Bifidobacterium sp. | reverse complement strand
CGCAAGCAGCTGGCCGCCGCCATGGACGACGAGCGCCTCGCCGACCAGCTCGAGGAGCTGCCCGAGGCCGAGCAGTTGCGCATCATCGAGGGGCTCGACATCGAGCGCATGGTGAACGTCCTCGAGGAGATGGAGTACGACGACCTCGCCGACCTGCTGGCCGAGATGCCGGGCGAGCAGCGCAGCCGGGTGCTCGAGGCCATGGACGAGGAGGACGCCGACGTGATGCGTCGTCTCCTCGCCTACGAGGAAGGCACCGCCGGCGCTCTCATGACGCCCGACATCATCATCCTCGGGCCCACGGCAACGGTGGCCGAGGCGTTGGCCGAAATCCGCGACCCCGAGTGGCTGGTCAGCATCGCTGCACAGGTGTACGTGGTGCAGGCTCCCTACAAGCCGCCCACCGGCACGTACCTCGGTGTCGTTCACTTCCAGCGTCTCCTCCGCGAGCCGCCGGCCATGGAACTCGGTCGCATCATCGAGCAGGAACCCACCGTGCTGCCGCACATCAGCGAGCGCGAAGTGGCCGAACGCCTGGCCAGTTACAACCTTCTCTCGGTCGGTGTCTGCGATGAAGCGGGCCACCTGCTGGGCGCCATCACTGTCGACGACGTGCTCGACCGCACGTTGCCCACCGGATGGCGTCAGCGCAGGCGGGTGAACGCAGGGGCGGTGTCGCGATGAGGCGCCGCGAAGACCTCACCACTCCCCGCCAGAACCGACGCCTCGGCATCCACTACGACCCCGACGCGTTCGGTCAGTTCAGCGAGGCCATCGCCCGTTACCTCGGCACCGCTCGCTATCTCGTGTACCAGACGGGCGTCATCATCGCCTGGGTGGTGTGGAACTACGTCCTGCCCGAGCGCTTCCAGTTCGACCCGTGGGCGCGAGGTCTGGTGCTGCTCACCCTGGTGCTCAGCCTCCAGGCCAGCTATGCCGCACCGCTCATCCTGCTCGCCCAGAACCGGCAGGAACAGCGCGACCGCGCCACGGTGGAGACCGACCGCAAGGTGGCCGAACGCACTCAGGCCGACACCGAGTTCCTCGCCCGCGAAATCATCAGCGTTCGTCTGTCACTCGGCGACGTCGCCACCACCACCGATCTCGACGATCACTTCGAGAAGCTCACCGCGCTCATCGAGCGCATGCAAGTACGCATCGACGAACTCGAAGACCGACTCGACCAGCGCGACGGGCAGTCCGACTAACGATCGGTCACGTGCTGCACCAGTTGCAGCGTCACCTTGGCGAACTCGTCGGGTGACGTCCACGAGCACAGGTGGTCGTCGGCCACGTCCACCACGAAGGCGTCGAGCGCATCGGCCAGTGCCCGTTGCTTGCGCGGTTTCACCAGGCGGTCACGGGTGGTCACCAGTGCCGCCGCCGGAACGCCCAGACGTCCCGCCCACGGCCTGGCGTCGTAACGGCTCAACGACTGCCCGGCGTGCACGATGGCCGCAGCATCGTTGCGGTGCAGTTCGCTCGCCACCCACGGCACGTACGGCTGCATGGGATGACCCTCACCCAACATCCGCCTGATGCCGTACCGGATCCACCGCGGGTACACCCGCGAGCGCAGAAGGATGCCCAGCATGTGCACTGTCTTCCACTGCCACCGCTCGAGCCGGGTGGCCCGCCATTCGAGCGCGGTCGCCTGCACCACCATGCCACTCACCAGTTCCGGATGCCGCTGGGCGAACAGCAGGCTGATGGGGCCGCCCATCGAGTAGCCCACCGTCACCACCGGCCCGAGGCCGAGGCCCTGCACCAGCAGCGCCGCGTCGTCAGCAGCGTCGGCGAGGTCGAAGTGCACGGGGCTGCGCAGGCCACGCCCATGGCCTCGGTGGTCGATGCCCACGAACGAGTAGTGCTCGGCCAGCGTTTCGTACGCTGTGAAGAACTGCAGGTCGGCACTGGCCGTCCAGCCGTGCAGCAGTAGCAATGTGGGCGCCGTCGGGTCGGCATGACGATGGTGCCGGTAGAACACCTCGCCCCGACCCGGCAACACCATGGTTCGCCCCTCGGGGAGCCACGGCATCCTCAACACTTCGCCACCGCCAGCCATGGGGTCAACCTACCAACTGGTCGTGCGAGCGATTCCGGTGAACTCCTGCACCCGAACGCCGAGTTGGGTCGCCCGATGCAACACGCCAACCGGGTCGACGGAGGCGTCGGCCGTGCCGTGCACGCCCGCTGCCACCGCACCGCTCAGCACCTGATCCACAGCGGCCGAACACACCGCCGCCGCCAAGTCGGCGGTGGGCGCCGCCGCTCCGGCGATGGTGGTGAGGCGTTCACCCGAGGGTCCGGCGCCGCGCGCCTCCACACGAATGGCACCGAGGTCACCGCTCGCGTGAGGCGGGGTCAACATCGGAAGGCGGGCCGTCAACCGGTCACGTCGTGTCGCCGACACACGCGCCGAGATGCGGCTCACCTCGGGAAAGGCACGGTGCAGCAGGAGAGGATCACCGAGTGCGGCGCGATAGCAGTCATTCGACTCCACCGGTTCGGGAAACCACACCAGATCGCGGCCGCTGCCACCCAACGGCTCGATCCATTCGCCGTCGTGCCACCCGAGCGCCGTCGAGCCGAGCGCATGGTGGTGCTGCCGAGCACACGCCGGGCCGGCAGTGCCGTGGATGGCCACGTGCAGTTCGTCGACACTCTCCAGTTGGGCCGCGGTGTACCGCGCCAGCAGGCCGGAAAGACCCGGTGCCATGCCCGCCCCCACCACCAGCGCCGCATGGTGACGCTGCGCGATGTCGTCGAAGGCCAGCATCAACCGAAGGTCGTCGAGGTCGTCGCCGATGCTCACCACCGGCGTACCCGCCCGGAGGAACTCGGCGGCCAGCTCGGCGTGCGGCGCAGGCGAGCACAGCGCAATCACATCGCACACCTCGAGGTCGCGCACCGAGTCGACCACCACACCGCCCACACGGCGGGTGGCCGCCACCGCGGCGCCGTGCAACACGTCGAACACGGCCACACGTCGTCCGCCGGCGGCCAGGTGCGCCACCACCCTGCTGCCCGTCACGCCCGCGCCCACCACGCCCACGATGGGCGTGCCCGAGGCACTCATCGCGGCGGCACGCTCACTTCACGCCAGCCGCCCTGCTGCGGCGGCACACCGCCCTTGCCCTTCGCCCGCAGCACACCCGCAATGGCACCGGCCAACGAAAGGGCGACGAGGGCACGGCGGATGGTCTTCACGGGTGCCGAGCGTACCAGTGCCCGAAAACGGCAACACCCCGGGCCTGAGCCCGGGGCGATGGTGGGGCTAACAAGAATCGAACTTGTGACCTCATCCTTATCAGGGATGCGCTCTAACCGACTGAGCTATAGCCCCCAGCGGCGAACTGCAAGGCTAGCGACTTGCTGCCAAAACCCTCAACCGACGTTCGAACGTCGGCGCATCGCTGCCAGCAACCCGGTGGGGCGGTCGGCCGGTGCAGTCACCTCTTCCTCCAACACGCTCACCCGAATTCCGCCCACGAGGTCGGTGATCAAGTTGAACAGCGTGGCAGCCAGCACCATCAGGCCGGTGAGCCCCACCACCAGGAACAGGCCGCCCGTCCAGGCATTGTGGTAGATCTCGCCGCCCTTCAAGCTGAACGACTGCCATCCGAAGGTCTCGAAGAACCGCTCGATGTTGTCGACCGTGCCCGTGTTCTGCGCCACCTGCCACAGCAGCACTCCTGCAGTGAGCAGCACCACGTAGAGGAAGAAGCTGAACACCAGCGACACCTTGAACACACTCCAGGTGTCGACATGGCGGATCACCCGCGTCACCCGACGCACTCGTGGCCGACCTCCGCGTCGCACCACTGCCGGTGCCTCGGTCGGTGCAGCAGCCGAGTCATCGGTCACTTCAGGTTCCGCCGGAACGATGCGCGGGAGTTCGATTCGCTCCGTCGCCGGCGCAGGTGCCACCGGCACGTCGTCGAGCAACGGCACGGCCGCGGCCTTCTTGGCCGGGGTCCGGCGCGGGGCAGCCTTCTTCACCACCGTCTGGGTCACCGGTTCGGTGACGGCCAGATCGGGCTGCACGTCGTCGTCCACGGCACGAGTGTAGGCAGGCACCCCGTCTCAGGGAGCGCGACTCGCCCGGGCCCGGGCCACCACACCGTCCACGCTCACTTCCACCACGGCGTCGTCACCGAGCACCTCGAACCGCACCAATGTGGCCCCGTTGCGCAGTGCCATCTCCTCTGCCTCGGCCCGGCCGCCGTCCACGCCGGCGAGCGCCGCCGCATCGGCGGCTGCGGCCGCCCGCCCTCGAGCCACCAACCGAGCACCCAGTTGCACCGCGCCCACCATCATTGCCACGGCAATGGCCACCGCACACAGCGCCAGAAGCGTCGCCTGCCCGCGTGAGCCATCACCTTCTGCCACCGCCGGAACACCGTCCGACCCTTCCACACGTCGGCCGCGCATCGGCCCACCTCCCTGTCGTCATCAACTGGGGCGGCATCGACCGCGAGGTGGCGCCGAAGCGCAACAGGAAGTGATCAGTCGTCGTCGCTGGCGAGAATGAGCGCCACCGACGCCACCGACTCGCCCGAGGGCACGTCCATGATGGTCACACCGGTGGCGTCACGGCCGATGTGGCGAATACCGCGAACAGGGGTGCGGATGGTGGTGCCACCCGTGGCCACGGCCACGATCTCGTCATCGTCGCCCACCATGAACGCGGCCACCACTGCAGTGCCCTTGCCCTTGATGAACTTCATGCCCTTCACGCCCAGGCCGCCGCGGCCCTGCACGTTGAACTTGTCGAGTTGCGTGCGCTTGCCGTAGCCGGCCTCGGTGATCATCAGGATCGACGTGTCGTCCTTGGCCACGTCAACGCTCACCACGGTGTCGCCCGTGCGCAGTTTCATGCCTCGTACGCCCGATGCGGCACGACCCATCGGCCGCACCTCGTCCTCCTTGAACCGGATGGTCATGCCAC